>NZ_JBVJMN010000110.1:0-10062 GCF_055584185.1 Streptomyces sp. NPDC104202
GGGGGGCGAGGTGGTCGGAAGGGGAACACCGCACCGGGGGGGCCGCAAAAAAAAAGGAAAGCCCGGGGGGGGATGGGGCCCCCCCCCCCCCCCGGGGCCCCCCCCCCCCCCCCCCCGGCCCCGGGCTCAGGTCGTGACCTGGATGTCCTTACGGAGCGGTCTTGACCGTGATCTTGCCGTCGATGATGTCCTTCTTCGCCTTCTCCACGGCGGCGGTGACATCGGTCATCTTGACGTACGCCGGGTTGGAGTCGGCCAGGCCGACACCGTCCGTGGCGAGGCCGTAGCGGATCTCGCCCGACTGCGGCTTGCCGTCCTTGACGGACTTGATGACGTTGTAGACCGAGTCGGAGACGTCCTTGGTGACCGAGGTCAGGATGTGCTCCTTGTAGGAGGCCAGACCCGCCTGGTTGTACTGGTCGGAGTCGACGCCGATGGCCCACTTGCCCGCGGACGCGGCGGCCTCGATCGCGCCGGAGCCCGCCAGACCGGCGGCGGCGTAGATCACGTCGGCGCCCTTGTCGATCTGGCCCTGGGCGGCGGCCTTGCCGAGGTCGGGCTTGGAGAAGCCGTCGAAGTTCGGCGGCTGGGTCAGGTACTGGACGAGCACCTTCGTCTTGGGGTTGGTGTCCTTGACGCCCTGCGCGAAGCCCGCCTCGAACTTCTTGATCAGCGGGACCTCGACGCCGCCGATGAAGCCGACGGTGCCGCTCTTGGACGCCTTGGCGGCGGCGACGCCGGCCAGGTAGGAGCCCTGCTCCTCGTTGAAGACGAGGTTGGCGATGTTCGGGGCGGTCACCGAGGTGTCGTCGATGAGGCCGAACGTGGTCTTCGGGTAGGCCTTGGAGACCTTCTCGATGGCCGGGGCGTAGGCGAAGCCGACGCCGATGACCGGGTTGTTGCCGGCGCGGGCCAGCGCGGTGAGGCGCGCGACCTTGTCGGCGTCGCCCTCTCCGGACGAGGGCTCGGCCTCGGCGCCCTTGACGCCGAGCTCGTCCTCGGCCTTCTTGAGGCCCGCGTAGGCGGCGTCGTTGAACGACTGGTCGCCACGGCCGCCGATGTCGTACGCGATGGCGGCCTTCGTCGCCTTCGAGTCCGAGCTGGAGCTGGAGCTGGAGCCCGAGTCGGTCGACGACTTGCCGCACGCGGTGACCGAGAGGGCGAGCGCCGCGGAGGCGATGCCCACGGTGGTGATCCTGGTGATCCGGCGCAAGAGGAGGGTCCCTTCAACACTGACCGAAAGCGCCTCTTCCGGCGCTGGTTTCGCCGCGATCGTAACGCGCGTAGATGTCAGTTAAAGACCCGTTCATGAGTCGTTATCGGATCGTCGCGAACCGGCCAGTCGAGACCACCGGGAGCGTTCGGCCCGGTACCGCCGGTTATACCTCCCGGCCCGGGCGGGCGGACGGCCATCGGGCGGCGCCACGCCGGGCGATGGGCCGGACGGAGCAAGCGCCGCGCCCGGCGGCGGCGGCCCGCCCGGCCGGTCCCCCGGCGCGGCGCGCACGGCCGGAATCCGGCCCGCGATCAGCCCCGCGGCGTGGCGTCGAGCAGGGCCGCGGCGGTGAAGAGCTCCACGCCGGCGTCGATGCAGCGCTCGTCCACGTCGAAGTCGCCGGCGTGCAGGTCGCGGACGCGGCTGTCGCCGGGGGTGCGGACGCCGAGGCGGGCCATGGCGCCCGGGACGTGCTCCAGGTACCAGGAGAAGTCCTCGCCGCCGAGGCTCTGCTCGGTGTCCTCGATCGCGTGCGGTCCGCGACGGGCGGCCATGGCCTCGTGCAGCAGTTCGGTGACGCCCGCGTCGTTGACGACCGGTGGGACGCCCCGGACGTACGTGACGGTCGACTTGGCCCGGTGCAGGGCGGCGACCTCGTCGATGGCGGCGTGCACCAGGTCGGGCGCCTCCCGCCAGGCGGGCAGGTCCAGGCAGCGGACGGTGCCGGAGAGCTCGGCGTGCTGCGGGATGACGTTGGGCGCGTGGCCGGCCTCGATGCGGCCCCAGGTGACCGAGAGCCCGGAGCGGGCGTCGACGCGGCGGGCCAGGACGGCGGGCACGTCGGTGGCGACCCGGGCGGCGGCCGTGACGAGGTCGGTGGTGAGGTGCGGCCGGGCGGTGTGGCCGCCCGGTCCGTCGAGGGTGACCTCCAGGCGGTCGCACGCCGAGGTGATGGCCCCCACCCGGAGCCCGATCTTGCCGGCGTCGACCCGCGGGTCGCAGTGGACGGCGATGATCCGGCCGACGCCCTCCAGGACCCCGGCCTCGATCGCGTCGGCGGCGCCGCCGGGCAGGACCTCCTCGGCGGGCTGGAAGATCAGCCGCACGGCGCGGGGCAGCAGACCCTGCCGGTCGAGCTCGGCCAGGACGAGGCCGGCGCCGAGGACGGTGGTGGTGTGGACGTCGTGTCCGCAGGCGTGGGCGCGGTTGGCCACGGTGGAGCGGTAGGCGACGGTCTTGACGTCGGGGATGGGGAGCGCGTCGAGGTCGGCGCGGATCGCCAGCATGGGACGGTCGCGGTCCCGGGTGCCGATGTCACAGATGAGCCCCGTGCCGGCCGGGAGGACCTTCGGCGCGAGGCCGGCCGCCTCCAGGCGGGCCTTGAGCGCGGCGGTCGTACGGAACTCCTGGTTCCCGAGCTCGGGGTGCATGTGCAAGTCCCTGCGGAAGTCGATCAGTTCGGCGCGCAGGGTTGCGGACAGCGTTCCGGGCAGGGTGACGGAGCCTGGCTCACGGGACTTCAACTGGTTCACCCTTTGAAGGGTAGGCCCGTGGAGAGGTCAACTGCCCGTTGATCACGAAAAGTTCAGCCCGTTAGGGGAAAGAATCTCGGTTTGTCGGGCATGAAAGCCCTCCGTCATGGGTACGCTCAGCCGAATTCGAGCCGGTCGGTGGGCCCCACCGCCCGTGCGGTGAGCCGGTCGACCTCGTGCGCGGCCGTGCCGGTGACCACGGACAGGAAGCCCTGGGCGCGCGGCGAGGCGCTCTCCCGCAGCCACTCGGGCGCGATCTCGCAGACGGCGACCCTCACCCCCGTGCCCGCCAGGGCCAGCGGCAGGGTGTGCACGACCGTGGACGGGAAGCTCACGACCGTGCGCCCGATGGGGCCGCGCCGGGCGATCAGCTCCAGCGGCAGATCGGGCCGGACCACCTGGAGCCCGGTGTCCACCGCGATCCGGTGCAGTTTCTCGGCGCTCTCCCTGCGGTGCGCGAAGTAGCGGGTCGCGCCGTGGCTCCGGGCCAGCTCGCCCACGACCCGCGCGTAGTGCTCGGCGTCCACGACGCCCGTCTCCACCAGCGAGGTGCCGACCAGGTCCGCGCCGCCGGTGAGCAGTGGGGGGCCGAAACGGCTCCGGGTCCAGGCGAAGGAGTTCTCGGTGACCCGGAGGTCCCCGGGCGTGTCGAGGGGCAGCGAGGTGAAGACCTCGACGGTGCGGCCCCGGGCGGGGGCGAGCCGGCGGCGGGCCAGCGAGGTCACCGGGGCGAGGAGCAGCTCGCGCGGGCCCAGGCTGCCCTTGCGGTGCCAGCGGACCAGCCGCTCGCCGCGGCCGAGCTGGGCGGCGAACTCCATCGTGGCGGTGCCGTCGTCGACGACCGTCAGGTGCCGGGGCGAGAACAGCGACAGGAGGAGCTGGACGTAACGGGAGAAGGGGTCCCCGATGATCACGCGCTCCGCCGCGCGGAGCGGTCCGGCCAGCTCCCGCAGCGTGCGGACCAGCGCACCCCGGCCGCCGCGGGCCTCCTGCCAGCGGACGGCGAGGCCCTCGTCCCGGGCCAGCTGTGCCATCCGGCGCAGCTGGCCGCGGGACATGGGGTCGGTCGGCGAGAGGACGACGACCGTGAGGGGTGCCGCCGGGGCGGGACGGCCGGCCCCCGCGGCGGCCGGGGCCGCGGCCCCGGGGTCGCCGGGGGCCGCGGGGTCGCCGGCGTCGGTCGACTGGGCGTGCGCCCATTCCAGGACGTTGAGGAGCTGGACGGGGCTCTCGACGAACGCCAGCTGCCCGGTCATGCCTCCACGACCCCCTGGACCCGGCGGAGCTTCTTCATGGGGCCGAGCTCGGACTCGTAGACCTTCTTGACGCCGTCGCCGAGGGCCGTCTCGATCGTGCGGATGTCGCGGACCAGGCGCTGGAGGCCCTGGGGCTCGACGGAGGCGGCCTGGTCGGAGCCCCACATGGCGCGGTCGAGGGTGATGTGGCGCTCGACGAAGGTGGCGCCGAGGGCGACGGCCGCCAGCGTGGTCTGGAGGCCCGTCTCGTGGCCGGAGTAGCCGATCGGGACGTTGGGGTACTCCTCCTGGAGCGTCTGGATGACGCGGAGGTTGAGCTCCTCGGCCTTGGCCGGGTAGGTCGAGGTGGCGTGGCAGAGCAGGATGTTGTCGCTGCCGAGGACCTCGACGGCGTGCCGGATCTGCTTCGGCGTCGACATGCCGGTGGAGAGGATGACCGTGCGGCCGGTGGCGCGCAGCTCGCGGAGCAGCTCGTCGTCGGTGAGGGAGGCGGAGGCCACCTTGTGGGCGGGGACGTCGAACTTCTCCAGGAAGGCGACGGCCTCGGTGTCCCACGGGGAGGCGAACCAGTCGATGCCCCGCTTGCGGCAGTGCTCGTCGATGGCGCGGTACTCGTCCTCGCCGAACTCCACGCGGTGGCGGTAGTCGATGTAGGTCATGCGGCCCCAGGGGGTGTCGCGCTCGATGTCCCACTGGTCGCGCGGCGTGCAGATCTCGGGGGTGCGCTTCTGGAACTTGACGGCGTCGCAGCCGGCCTCGGCGGCGACGTCGACGAGCGCGAGGGCGTTCTCCAGCTCGCCGTTGTGGTTGATACCGATCTCGCCGGTGATGTAGACGGATCGGCCGGGGCCGGCGGTCTTCTCGCCGAAGGTGCGCAGACGGGTGTTCATGGTGCCGTTCCTTACGAGTCGGTGGTGGTGCGTGCGGGGGTGTCGAGCTCGGGTCCGAGGAGCCACGCGGCGATCTCGCGGATCGCTCCGGCGCCGCCGGGGGTGACGGTCACCGCGCGGGCCGCGGCCCGTACGGAGTCGTGGGCGCTGCTGACCGCGACGGGCCAGCCGACGAGGCGGAAACAGGGGAGGTCGTTGACGTCGTTGCCGGCGTAGAGCACGCGCTGGGGGTCGATGCCCTCGGCCTCGCACCACTCCTTGAGGGCCCGGTCCTTGCGGTCGATGCCGTGCAGGACGGGGATGCGGAGCTTGCGGGCACGGGCGGCGACGACGGCGTTCTGTTCGGTGGAGAGGATGAGGACGGGCAGGCCGGCGCGGCGCAGGGCCGCGATGCCGAGGCCGTCGCCGCGGTGCGCGGAGACGAACTCGCGCCCCTCGGCGTCGAGGTGGACCCGGTCGTCGGTCTGTGTTCCGTCGAAGTCGAGGACGACGGCGTCGACGTCGGCGAAGCCCGGGGTGGTGGGCTCGTCGAGGAGCGGCGCGAGGGCCCGGGCGCGGGCCAGGTCGTGCGGGTCGTCGATCTCCAGGACGCGGGCGGCGTCGGTGACGACGAGCGCGGTGCGGCCGAAGAAGCGGTGCCGGTGGGTGCGGAAGCCGGTCGCGTCCATGGCGTAGACGGCGCCGGTCTCCAGGTACTCGGGCTCCCGGTCCTGGCGGCGGGGGCGGTGCGCCTTGTCGTGGTTGACCCCGACGGCTCCGGTGGCGCCGCCGGCCGGGTCGCGCCACAGGAAGCCGTGGGAGGGGGCGGCCGTGAAGGCGGTGTCGGCGGCGCCGGAGACGACCCGGCCGGCGGTGTCCGCGATCTCGGCGGAGGTGAGGAAGGGGCTCGTGCACTGGACGAGGAGGACGACGTCGGCGGCGCGGCCGTGGGTGGCCTCGAAGGCGTCCATGGTGTGCAGGACGGCGGCCTCGCTGGTGGCGGTGTCGCCGGCCAGGGCGGCGGGGCGGTGCACGACCTCGGCGCCGACGGCGCGGGCCGCCGCCGCGATGGCGGCGTCGTCCGTGGAGACCACGACGTGGGTGACGGGGCGGGCGCCGAGGCAGGCCAGGGCGGCACGGGCCACGAGGGGGACGCCGGCCACCGGGGCGAGGTTCTTGGCGGGGACGCCCTTGGATCCGCCGCGCGCGGGGATCACGGCGAGCACGGTCGGGGCGCTCGGCTTCGTCGTCGTCATCAGAGTTCTCCCAGGCGGCGGATGACGGGGGCGACGCGCTGCACGCCGTGGCGGTACGCGCCCCGCGCGGCCTCCCGGACGACCCGGCGCAGCCCGCTCTCGCGGGGTTCGGGCGCGGTGACGTCCAGGCGGTGGCGGGCGAGGATCCCCGGCAGGTAGCCGGGTGCCGTCTCCGCGGTGTAGTAGGGGGTGATCGGGGGCAGCGCGGGGAGCGCCAGGAGGGCGGCGACCCGGTCGCGGGCCGCGTCGAAGGCCGACGCGTACGAGCCGTCGGAGGCGACGCCCTGCCGGGCGAGCCAGGTCTCGTCGGGGGTCGGGGCGAGGCCCCCGTCGAGCCGGTCGAAGGAGGTCAGGAGGCCGGATCCGACGAAGTGGTGGTTGCCGAGGGCCTCGCGGACCCCGAGGTCGGTGAGGATCGCGGTGGGGATCCGCCGGTGGAGGGCTTCGAGGGCGGCCGTGGAGGAGACGGTGACCAGGAGGTCCGTGCGGTCGAGCACCTCGCCCATGTGCCCGTAGACCAGGCGGAGGTTGGGCGGCGGGTCGAGGTCGCGGACCAGCTTCTGGAAGGGGAACTCCTCCAGGTGCGTGGTGTGTTCGCCCGGCTTGGAGCGGAGCTTGAGGAGCACCTCGCGGCCGGGGTGGAGGCGGGCGTGGTCGACCAGCCGCCGCAGGACGTAGGCGCGTTCGGCCCGGGTGGCGGGGACGGACGGCTGGGCGGCGAAGACCAGGGTGTCGCGGCCGGCCTCGGGGGTGTGCGGGGCGCCGCCGAGGAAGGGCAGCGCGGCCTCGACGACCGCGTCGGCGCAGGCGCCGACGCCCGTGTAGACGGCGCGGAACCGCTCGGCGTCGTGACGGGAGTTGGCGAGGACCACGTCGGCGCCGTGGCGCAGGAGGAGGCCGTCGGTCAGCTTCTCGTAGACGACGCCGACGTAGCCGGTGACGATCACCGGGCGTCGCTCCAGGGCCAGGTCGGCCAGGCCCTGGAGGACGGCCCGGACGGTGCCGCCGACCAGGGCGAGGACGACGACGTCGTATCCCTCGCCGCGGGTCTCCGCGTCCCGTACGGCCCGCAGGAAGTCGGCGCCGGTCACCTCGCGCGGGACGGTCGTGGAGACCCCCGTCTCGGTGAGCTGGCGCGCGGTGGGCGTGGCACGTCCCCGGAGGACGAATCCGGTGGGTTCGGCGGTCGTCGCCGTGATGCGGCGCGCGGTGAGGGCGCCCCATTTCCACCGGGTGTCGGAGTCGGCGAGTACGGCGACGCGTACCGCTTCTCTGGTACTTGCTGGCACGCCGAGGACGCTAGAAGGGCATTCCGCTTTCCGTCCCAACTGGGCGGCAACAAACGGTGAACAGCGCCTCTCCGACGTCTGAAGCGGTTCGTTTTCCGGACGTGACGCGGCCTGATTCCCTTGTCGGTAAAGGCGGTTAATGCGCCTGCCTCGCGGTGTTCACCGAATCGCCCCCCGGCGGTCGGTGGGAATGCCGGGTCGCCGCCTAGCGTCGGCCGGGTGGTCAAGCTCTCCGTCGTCGTGCCGTTCTTCAACGTGCAGACATACGCCCCCGACACCCTCACGAGCCTGCGGGCCAACGCCCGGGAGGACTTCGAGTTCCTGCTGATCGACGACTGCTCGTCGGACGGGACGCCGGAGCTCCTCGACCGGGCCGCGCGCGAGCTGCCGGGCGCGGTCCTGATCCGGCACGAGCGGAACGAGGGTCTCGCCACGGCCCGCAACACCGGGCTCGACGCGGCCCGCGGCGAGTACATCGCCTTCCTGGACGGCGACGACTGGCTGGCGCCGGGCCACTTCGGCCGCCTGGTCGCCGCCGCCGAGGGGCTCGGCTGCGACTTCGTGCGCACCGACCACGTCTCGGTCACCGGCCGCAACCGGTCGGTCCGGCAGGTGCCCGTCGCCCGGCGCGGCGAGGTGCTCGACCCGCGGGGCGCGATCCTGCCGGCCGACCGGACGACCTCCGTCGACTATCCGTACGCGTGGGCGGGCCTCTACCACCGGCGCCTCCTCGACCGGGGGCTGCTGCATTTCCCGCACGGCCTGCGGACGGCGGAGGACCGGCCGTGGATCTGGCGGCTGCACCGGGAGGCGGATTCCTTCGCGGCGCTCGGGGAACTGGGCGTCTTCTATCGGCGGGGTGTTTCCACCTCGCTCACGCAGATCGGTGACGTGCGGCAATTGGATTTCATTCGCGCATTCGACCAGGTGATCGAGGAGACGGCGAAGGACCCGGACGCGGAACGGCTTCTTCCCAAGGCCGTCCGCACGTATTGCGCGGTGATCTCCCACCACGTCGGTTCGATCGAACGCTTCGAGCCTGACGTGGCCCGGCAGCTGAAGGCGATGAGCGCGGGGGCGCTGCGGCGGATGCCCCGGGAGCTCCTCGACGAGGTGCTGCCCGCGATGGGGCCCGAGCGGGCCGCGACCCTGCGCTCGCTGCGCCGGCGCCGCCCCGCGGGCACCGCGGAGGTGGCCGCGTGAGCAGCCGTACGACCCCGCCGGCCGGCGGCCGCCGGACCACCCAGATCTTCTGTGCCTCGACCCTCTACGGGGCGGTCACCCTGGCGGCCGCCCTCGACAGCGACTGCTTCGGCCCCGCGGACCGGCGGATCCTGGTGGTGATCAACAACGCGGCGGTGCCGGAGACCACGCCCGCCCTCGACGAGGCCGACGGCTTCGCGCGGCTGCGCGGCCGCTTCGACGCGGTGCTGTCCTGGAACGAGGTGATCTCGCCGCTCCACCCGGCCGGCTGGACCCCGCGCGCGAGCGACCTCCCGCTGCTCCGGCGCCATCTGCGGCGGATCTGGGACCTCGGCGACGACCGGGTCGAGCTCGCGCTGGAGTCGCTCCAGGTGACGCCCGCCCTCGCCGTCGCCCAGCTGCTGCCCGACGCGCCGATCACCGCGTACGCCGACGGCCTGATGAGCTACGGACCGACCCGCAACAAGATCGAGCCGCTGGTGGGCGGCCGGGTCGGACGGCTGCTCCACTTGGACCTCGTGCCGGGGCTCGCGCCGCTGCTGCTGGCCGAGTTCGGCGCCGTGGCCGAGGCCGTCCCCACCGAGGCGTTCACCCGGTGCGTCGAGGAGCTCTCCGGGCCGGCCGCCGAGGACGGCCGGGAGGGTCCGGCGCTGCTCCTCGGGCAGTACCTGGCCGCGCTCGGCCTCCTGACCGCCGCCGAGGAGGAGGAGCTGCACCTGCGGATGGTCCGGGGCGCCGTGGCCCGCGGCCACCGGCGGCTCGTCTTCAAGCCGCACCCGACGGCCCCGGACGCCTGGTCGCGGGCGCTGGTCCGCGCGGCGGAGGCGCTCGGCGCGGAGCTGACCGTCGAGGACCGGCCCGTGCTCGCCGAGGTGCTCTACCGCGAGATGCGGCCCGCCCTCGTCGTCGGCTGCTTCTCCACGGCCCTGCTCACCGCGCACGCCTTCTACGGGCTGCCGGTCGCCCGGGTCGGCACCCGCACCCTGCTGGAGCGGCTCACGCCGTACCAGAACAGCAACCGCGTCCCCCTCACGGTCGTGGACGCCGTCGTCCCGCCGCTGGAGGAGGACGCCGCGGACGAGAGCGGTCCGGCGCTCGGGACGGCGCCGCTGAACGACCTGGTCGCGGCGGTCGGCTTCGCGATGCAGCCGAAGATCCGGCCCGACCTGCGCGAGGCGGCGGTCCGGCACCTGTCGGGCCCGCTCGCCGCGCGGACCCGGCACCACTTCACCCGCCGCCGGCTGACCGTCCTCGGCCTGCCCGGCGGCCTCCCGCTTCCCCGCCACCCCCGCGTCCGCCGGCTGGCCCGCCGGGCGCTGCGGCTGCGGAAGGCGCTGAAGCGGTAGGGGCGGCAGGGCGTGGGGGGGGGGGGGGGGGGGGGGGGGGGGGGGGGGGGGGGGGGGGGGGGGGGGGGGGGGGGGGCGGGGTGGGCTTTTTCCCC
>NZ_JBVJMN010000111.1:0-9068 GCF_055584185.1 Streptomyces sp. NPDC104202
TTCCTTCGTTCCTGTTTCCAGGCCCTCCGGGCGCTTCCTTCGTTTCCGACTCTATCAGATCTTTCCGATCCGATTTCCTCGGTGCTTTCCGGTCCGATTCGCTTTTCGCTCTTCGGTCCTTTCAGCGGTTCCGACTTTATCAGAATCATTTGGGCCGACCTAATCGGTGGCTTTGGTGATTCGAATGAGAATCGGAGTGACTCCGTGGAATCGAATTCCCGACCGGAGTGAGTGTGACTCTAATGGTTTGCTGCCGAACTGTCCAGTTCTAGGCAACCGTTTGAATCTACCTCCCCACGCCTGCCGTGTCAACGGCTTTTGTGGGCACCGGAGGACACTAGCAGGTCGGCGGGGCCGTACGCACATCAGGCGGCGGTGGGGAGGGTCGCGCTGCGGTCGGGCTCGTCGAGGTCGCCGGTGTCGCCGGCGCGGGAGGCGCGGCCGCCGAGGACGTAGACGTACGCGAGGAAGGCCAGCTCGGCGGCGACGCCGATGGTGATGCGGGCCCAGGTGGGCAGGCCGGAGGGGGTCACGAAGCCTTCGATGAGTCCCGAGACGAAGAGGACCAGGGCGAGGCCGATGGCCATGCCGACGGCGGCGCGGCCCTGTTCGGCGAGGGCGGCGCGGCGCGTGGTCGGTCCCGGGTCGACGACAGTCCAGCCGAGGCGGAGGCCGGTGCCGGCGGCGACGAAGACCGCGGTGAGTTCGAGCAGGCCGTGCGGGAGGACCAGGCCGAGGAAGACGTCGAGGCGGCCGGCGGAGGACATGAGACCGATGCCGACGCCGAGGTTGAGCATGTTGAGGAAGAGGATCCAGAGCACCGGGATGCCCAGGAAGACGCCGAGGACCAGGCACATGGCGGCGGCCTGGGCGTTGTTCGTCCACACCTGGGCCGCGAAGGAGGCCGCCGGGTGACTGGAGTAGTACGTCTCGTACTGGCCTCCGGGGCGGGTCATCTCGCGGAGGTCTGCGGGGGCTCCGATCGACGCCTGGACCTCCGGGTGCGTTCCGATCCACCAGCCGATGAGGACGGCGAGGAGGGCGGAGAGGACGGCGGTGGGGATCCACCAGTGGCGCGAGCGGTAGACGGCCGCGGGGAAGCCGGCGGTGAGGAAGCGGGCCGCGTCGCGCCAGGAGGAGCGACGGGTGCCGGTGACGGTGGCGCGGGCCCGGGCGACGAGCTGGGTGAGCCGGGCCGTGAGCATCGGGTCCGGGGTGCGGGACTGGACGATCGAGAGGTGCGTGGCCGTGCGCTGGTAGAGGGAGACGAGTTCGTCGGCCTCGGCGCCGGTCAGCTTCCCGCCGCGGCGCAGGAGGTGGTCGAGGCGTTCCCACTCGGCGCGGTGGGCGGTGACGTAGACGTCGAGGTCCATGATCGGCTGCTGCTCCAGGCACTGGCTGCGGACGGGTCCGTACTACTGCGGCGCGCTGCCGGTCAGCTTGGCAGACTGGCGTGCGGAGGGGTCGGGAAGGGCGGAGAAGGGTGGGTGCCGTGAGCGGATTGGTGACGGGGGACGCCGTCGTACTGGGGTTGCAGCCGGCGCGGCTGCCGAGTCGGGCGCTGGCGGTACTGATCGACCTGGTCGTGGTGTGGGCGGTCTACCTGCTGATCACGCTGGCCCTGGCGGTCGCCACCGCGTCGCTGGACGAGGCCGCGGTGACGGCGTTGTCCATCGCGTCGTTCCTGCTGGTGCTCGTGGGGGCGCCGATCGCGGTGGAGACGCTGTCGCACGGCAGGTCGCTGGGGAAGATGGCCTGCGGTCTGCGGGTCGTACGGGACGACGGCGGGCCGATCCGGTTCCGGCACGCGCTGGTGCGGGGGGCGCTGGGCGTCGTGGAGATCCTGATGACCTTCGGTGTCGTGGCCTGCGTCGCGTCGCTGGTGTCGGAACGGGGCCGGCGGCTCGGGGACGTCTTCGCGGGGACGCTGGTGGTGCGGGAGCGGATACCCGCCGCGCGGGTGGCGGTCGTGCCCCCGCCGCCGCCGTGGCTGGTCGGGCGGTTCGCCGGGCTGGACCTGTCGGCGGTGCCGGAGCCGCTGTGGCTGGAGGTACGTCAGTACCTGACGCGGGCGCGGGAGCTGGATCCGGCGATCGGGCGGCGGCTCGCGGAGCGGCTGGCCGACGAGCTGGTGGCGAGGACGGGGACGCCTCCGCCACCGGGGGTGCCGGCCGACACGTATCTGGCGGGTGTGGTGGCCGAGCGGCAGGCGCGGGACGCCCGGCGGGCGTTCTCCCCGCAGGCGGGGGTGCCGGGTGCCGGGGCGTTCCCCGGAGCCGGGGCGGGGGCCGCGGGCAGGGCCGCGCCGGTCTTCTCGTACTCGGGCGTCACTCCCCCGAACGGCCAGGAAGCCCCGCGGACGGAACCTCCGCGGACACGACCGCCGCGTGGGGAGGTCCCGCGTGCGGACTCCTCGGCCGGCGCTCCCCCGGTGGCGCCGGGGGCCGTCGAGTCGGCGGCGGAGGGGGCGG
Organism: Streptomyces sp. NPDC104202; assembly: GCF_055584185.1. Taxonomy (NCBI): domain Bacteria; kingdom Bacillati; phylum Actinomycetota; class Actinomycetes; order Kitasatosporales; family Streptomycetaceae; genus Streptomyces; species Streptomyces sp. NPDC104202. The sequence goes on from NZ_JBVJMN010000111.1 coordinate 2,472, forward strand.
ACGGTGGCGGGGTGCGGCGGACGGGGTTCGCGCCGCCTGCCTGAGGAGCCGTTCGCCCGGGGGGCGGGGTCAGGGGAAGACCGACGGCGGGGTCTCCAGGTGCTCCAGTTCGACGCCGGGAGCGGCGAGGACGACGTCCCCGGCGATGTGGACCGTGTGGCGCTCGCCGGTGTCCAGGTCGCTGACCTGGTACTCGTCCACGGTCAGGGGGCCGTTGTCAGTGGGGTGCGCTTCACTTCTCAGCAGGGCCCAGGACTGGTCGGTCGTCAGGGGGGCGAGCACGGGATCCGTGAGGGCGACGAGCCGGACGCGGGTCTCGGGGGAAGCGGGGGTGAGGCGCAGGAGTCGCGTGAGCGCGACGAGGAAGGCCGGGGACATGCCGGTGAAGGCGTGGGCGCGCACATTGCCTTCGGTGGCGTGGGTTCCGGTGGGGTCCGTGCGGACCCAGGTGACGCCGTCGAGGGCCGCGCCGCGGACCTGCCAGCCGGCGGCGTGCAGTTCGAGTCGGATGGGGCGGCCCAGTTCGTCGACGGCCAGGTCGATCGAGCCCCGGTGATCACCCGAGGGGGTGGTGGTCTGGGCGACGTAGCGCCAGCCGGAGGGGCCGGGGGCGCAGTGGAAGTGCTCTTCACCGAGGGGGGTGTGGTCATGCGGGTCGTGGAACGAATAGCGGCCGCGGGGCATGGGTCCTCGGGTGGCTTCCAGGGGCGATGGCGGGGGCGGGACGGGGCAGGCCCCCCGACACGGGGGTGCGGGGGGCCTGCCTGAGTCCTCTACGGGTGTCCGGGACGGCGCCGCGTCAGCGCGCGGGCGCCGCCGGCCGGGGCATCAGTAGCGGTAGTGGTCCGGCTTGAAGGGGCCCTCGACCTCGACGCCGATGTAGGCGGCCTGCTCGGGACGGAGGGTCGTCAGCTTGACGCCGAGGGCGTCGAGGTGGAGCCGGGCGACCTTCTCGTCCAGGTGCTTGGGGAGGACGTAGACGTCGGTCGGGTACTCCTCCGGCTTCGTGAAGAGCTCGATCTGGGCCAGGGTCTGGTCCGCGAAGGAGTTCGACATCACGAAGGACGGGTGACCGGTCGCGTTGCCCAGGTTCAGCAGACGACCCTCGGAGAGGACGATCAGGACCTTGCCGTCGGGGTAGGTCCAGGTGTGGACCTGCGGCTTGACCTCGTCCTTGACGATACCCGCGGTCTTGGCGAGGCCGGCCATGTCGATCTCGTTGTCGAAGTGACCGATGTTGCCCACGATGGCCTGGTGCTTCATCTTGGCCATGTCGGCGGCCATGATGATGTCCTTGTTGCCCGTCGTGGTGATGAAGATGTCGGCGGTCTCCACGACCTCGTCCAGGGTCGTGACCTGGTAGCCGTCCATCGCCGCCTGGAGCGCGCAGATCGGGTCGATCTCCGTGACGATGACACGCGCGCCCTGGCCACGGAGGGACTCGGCGCAACCCTTGCCCACGTCGCCATAGCCGCAGACGACAGCGGTCTTGCCGCCGATGAGGACGTCGGTGGCACGGTTGATGCCGTCGATCAGCGAGTGCCGGCAGCCGTACTTGTTGTCGAACTTCGACTTGGTCACGGCGTCGTTCACATTGATCGCCGGGAAGAGCAGGTCGCCGGCCTGGTGCATCTCGTACAGGCGGTGGACGCCGGTGGTGGTCTCCTCGGTGACGCCGCGGATCTCGGACGCCAGCTGGGTCCACTTCTGCGGGTTCTCGGTGAGGGTGCGGTTGAGCAGGCGCAGGATGTGGCCGTACTCCTCGCTGTCCGCGGTGGCGGGGTCCGGCGCGGAGCCGGCCTTCTCGAACTCGACGCCCTTGTGGACGAGGAGGGTGGCGTCACCACCGTCGTCGAGGATCATGTTCGGGCCGCCGGTGGGCGTGTTCGGCCAGGTGAGGGCCTGCTCGGTGCACCACCAGTACTCCTCCAGGGTCTCGCCCTTCCAGGCGAAGACCGGGACGCCCTGCGGGTTCTCCGGGGTGCCGTTCGGGCCGACGGCGATGGCCGCGGCGGCGTGGTCCTGGGTGGAGAAGATGTTGCAGGAGGCCCAGCGGACCTCGGCGCCGAGGGCGACCAGGGTCTCGATGAGGACGGCGGTCTGCACGGTCATGTGCAGGGAGCCGGTGACGCGGGCGCCGGCAAGCGGCTGCTGCTCGGCGTACTCGCGGCGGATCGACATCAGGCCGGGCATCTCGTGCTCGGCGAGGGTGATCTCCTTGCGGCCGAAGGCGGCCAGGGAGAGGTCGGCGACCTTGAAGTCCTGCTGGCTGGCGACAGTCGTCATGACTGGAGCTGCTCCTCGTGGATTCGGGTGCGAGGGTCTGTGGGAGCGCCTGGCACCGCCGGGGCACGACGACGGCATACGAATGCCCGGGTGTCCCGCGGTGCAGTCGTCGGAGGCCCTCTCTCCCTCGGCCGGTCCTGGGGACCGCCCGACCGCCATCAGCAGCGACGTCTGGCAGTCACGAATCTACACCGATCGGTGCAGCGACCCACACTCGTACGGGAAGTACCGGCCACGCGAGGAGGCCCCCTGGCCGGTGTCCTCCGGTCCTGGGGGCCTCCGTCGGGTCGCGGGGCTCAGTGGCCGTCGCCGCCCGGGCTCTTGGCGGGGTTGCTGCCGGCGGCCGCGGCGCTCTCGCTGTAGATGTCCGGCTCCAGGTAGATGACCCGGGCGATGGGGACGGCGGCGCGGATGCGCTCCTCGGCGGCGTTGATGGCGTGGGCGACCTCGGCGGCCGAGTCGTCGTGCTGGACGGCGATCTTGGCGGCGACGAGGAGCTCCTCCGGGCCGAGGTGGAGGGTGCGCATGTGGATGAGGCGGGTGACGGTGTCGCCGTCGACGACGGCCGCCTCGATCGCCTTGACCTGCTCGATGCCGGCGGACTCCCCGAGCAGGAGCGACTTGGTCTCGGCGGCGAGGATCAGGGCGATGAGGATGAGCAGGACGCCGATGCAGAGGGTGCCGATGCCGTCCCAGACGCCGTCGCCGGTCAGCAGGGCGAGGCCGACGCCGCCGAGGGCGAGGACGAGGCCGACGAGCGCACCGAGGTCCTCCAGGAGGACGACGGGGAGCTCGGGGGCCTTGGCGCGGCGGACGAACTGCGTCCAGGTGAGGCCGCCGCGGATCTCGTTGGACTCCTTGATGGCCGTGCGGAAGGAGAAGGACTCGGCGATGATCGCGAAGACCAGCACGCCGACGGGCCAGTACCAGGCCTCGATGGGGTGCGGGTGCTTGATCTTCTCGTAGCCCTCGTAGATGGCGAACATGCCACCGACGGAGAAGAGCACGATGGAGACGAGGAAGGCGTAGATGTACCGCTCGCGGCCGTACCCGAAGGGGTGCTGCGGGGTGGCCTCGCGCTGGGCCCTCTTGCCGCCGAGGAGGAGCAGGCCCTGGTTGCCGGAGTCGGCGAGCGAGTGGACGCTCTCGGCGAGCATCGAGGACGAACCGCTGAAGAGGAACGCCACGAACTTGGCTGCGGCGATCGCCAGGTTGGCGGCGAGTGCCGCCACGATCGCCTTGGTTCCGCCTGACGCGCTCATGGGTGTACGTGGTCCCTTCGTCGATGCTCCGGCTCGATCGCCGCGGTTCGGCCGGTCATTGTCGCATCAGGCCACGACGGTGGCGCGGAAGACCGTCCCCGCTCCGGAGAGTTGGGTGGGTTCGCCCGCCGGGACGAAGACGGACTCGCCGGGGGCGAGGGTGAGTTCGCCGGCCCGGGGGCTGCCCGCGACCGCGAGCAGGATCTGCGGGGTGGGGCTGGTGAGGTCGGTGGGGGCGGCGTCCTCGGCCCGGACGAACCGGGAGAGCCGGAACTCGTCGATGGGGGTCTCGTAGACCTCCTCGCCGGTGGGCGACGCTTCGGGGCGCAGGACGGCGGGGTCGGCGGGCTCGAAGCGGACGATCCGCAGGAGTTCGGGGACGTCGACGTGCTTGGGGGTGAGGCCGCAGCGCAGGACGTTGTCGGAGTTGGCCATGATCTCGACGCCGAGGCCGTCGAGGTAGGCGTGCGGGACGCCGGCGCCGAGGTACAGGGCTTCGCCGGGCTGGAGGACGACCCGGTTGAGGAGCATGGCGGCGATGACGCCGGGGTCGCCGGGGAAGTGGTGGGCGAGGCTCGCGTACGGGGCGTGGGCGCCGCCGAGCCGTTCGGCGGCGGCGGCGGCCTCGGCGACGGTCTCCGCCATCTCCTCCCGGTCGGCGGTGAGCAGGGCCGTCAGGACCTCGCGGAGCGCGGCCTCCTCGGGGTGGGCGTGGAGGAGGTCGACGTACGGCTTGAGGCTGTCGACGCCGAGCGCGGCGATGAGGTCGGCGGACTCGACGGGGTCGCGGAAGCCGCAGAGCCCGTCGAAGGGGGTGAGCGCGCAGATCATCTCGGGCTTGTGGTTGGCGTCCCGGTACGTGCGGTGCGGGGCGTCGGCGGGGATGCCGGCGGCCTCCTCGGCGGCGTGGCCGGCCTGTGCCTGGGCCAGGTCGGGGTGGACCTGGAGGGAGAGCGGGGCGCCGGCGGCGAGGACCTTGAAGAGGAAGGGCAGGCGCGGTCCGAACTTCCCGACGGCCCGCTCCCCCAGTTCCCGTACGGGGTCGGCGGCGATCAGGGCGTCGAGCGGGCCCCGCTCGGTGCGGGAGGGGGCGCCGGGGTGGGCGCCCATCCACATCTCGGCCTGGGGCTCGCCGGTCGGGGCGTGGCCGAGCAGTTCCGGGATGGCCGTCGTGGAGCCCCAGGCGTAGGGGCGAACGGTGTTGACGAGGCGGTCCATGCCTGCCAGCTCCTCGGGGTGGTGACGACGGATGGTGAGGGGTGTCGGGAGACAGGTGACAGGGGGAGGGTGACGGGTCGGTGACGGCCCGGGGACGGGGACGGGCCCGGGCGGTGGACGGGGCGGGCGCCGGGTGCGGCGCCGGGTCCCGGCGCGGTCCGGGCGGTGTCCGCCGGGCCGGGCCGCGGCCGGGCGGGCTAGGGGGTGGTGCGGCCCGGGGTGGCCAGGGAGAGGTAGAGGGCCGCGAAGTCGGTCACGGCGAGCAGTTCGGCGAGGGTCTCCAGTTCGCCGCCCTCCTCGGGTTCGAGTTCGCTGATGGCCGTCTCGTGGCCGAGGGCCAGTTCGCGGGCGGCGGGGGCGGCGGTGAGGCCGCCGGCGGGCCGGTCGCGGAGCAGGACCACGCGGGCGCGGAGGGCCTGCTGCTCGTCGACGCGGTCGCGGAAGAAGTCGTCGGGGTCGGCGCCCGCGGCGTAGTCGCCGGCGAGGAGGACGCCGTGCGCGGGGAGGGCCTCGGGGAGTTCGGCGGCGAGGGCGGGGAGCCCGGCGAGCTCGGCGAGGACGGCGGCGAAGCGGCGGCCGGCGGGACCGGCGGCGTTGCCCTCGGTCCAGATCAGCGGGAGGGAGTCGGCGAGCTCGGCGGCGAGGGTCTTCGCCGGGTTGCTGTAGGTGGCGATGGCCGGGCCGCAGCGTTCGGCCGTGCGGTCGAGCCGGTCGGCGACCTTCTCCAGGGCCTCGGGCGGCGCTTCGAGGAGGCCGACGCGGTCGAGGAGGGCGAGCAGCGGGGTGAAGAGGGCCCAGAGGGCGCCGGGGCTGGCCGCGAGGTTCTCGCCGAACTCGTTCGGGGTCTCGTGGGGGGCCGTGGCCATGGGGACGAACAGGCCGTGCGAACCGCTGACGGTCTCGGCGAGCGGCGAGGCCTTCGGGGCGACGGCGACGACGGTGATCCCGCGGCGGTACGCCTGCTCGGCGAGGAGGGCGAGGCCGGGTTCGGAGCCGTCGGTGGTCGGCAGCAGCAGGAGGTCCACGGAGCCGGCCCAGCCGGGAAGGGCCCAGCGCAGGGCGCCGGCGGCGGGGGCGACGCCGGTGGGCTGGAGGCGTACGACGGGGGCGGAGGCTCCGGCGAGGGCGCCGATCAGGTCGGCGACGCCCGCGGCGGCGGTGCCGGGGCCGGCGACGAGCACCGCGCGGGGGCGGCCTTCGGGGCGGAGGTCCGCGATGCCGGCCTCGGCGGCGTGGCGGGCGGCGGTCCGCACCCGTGCGCCTGCTTCGGCGGCGCCGCGGAGGAGACCGCGGTGGTCGGCGAGGGCGAGGGCGTCCGGTGCGTCGAGGAGGGTCTCGTCGAGCATGTGGCGGTGCCTCCCGGGTGAGCGGGTGAGCGGGTGAGTACGGGGCCCCCGGGCGCTGCGCTGCGGCCGGGGTCCGGTGCGGGCGGTCGCTGTGGCCGCCCTGGCGGGGGGGGCGGGCCCGGCCTCGGGCCGGGCGCCGCGCGCGCCCCAGGGCGTCAGGGGCGGCGGGCCTCGTCCGTCAGGAGGACCGGGATGCCGTCGCGGACCGGGTAGGCGAGGCCGCAGTCGGAGCTCGTGCAGACCAGCTCCGGGGTCTCGTCCGCGGTGCGGTCGTTCAGCGGAGCGTGGCAGGCCGGGCAGGCCAGGATCTCCAGGAGGCCGGCTTCGAGCGGCATGGGGTGTCCCTTCGGACGGACGGGGGTGGTGCTGCCCTTCGGGCCAGGTCAGCCTACCGGGGGGGGGAGGGGGGGGGCCCCCCTCCCCCGGGGGGGGGGGGGGGCGGGCCATAGATCAGAGCAAAGAGGAGACACTTCTGCGGAGAAATC
>NZ_JBVJMN010000112.1:0-8048 GCF_055584185.1 Streptomyces sp. NPDC104202
CCCTTCCCCCACGCCAGATCAAGGGGGTGCGCCCCCCCCCCCCCCCCTCCCCCTCCTCCCCCCCCCCCCCCCCCCCCCCCCCACGTCGTCAGGCGGTGCCGCCGGTCTCGTCGAGGGCCCGCAGGACGTCGGCGATCAGGTCCTCGGGGTCCTCGGCGCCGACCGCGAACCGGATGAAGCCCTCGGCGACCGCGTCCCCGCCCCATCGGCCGCGCCGCTCGGCCGTGGAGCGCAGCCCGCCGAAGCTGGTGGCCTCGTCCACCAGCCGCAGCTCCTCCAGGAAGCGCTCGGCCCGCTTCCGGTCCGCCAGCTCGAAGGAGACGACCGGGCCGAAGCGGCGCATCTGCCGGGAGGCCACCTCGTGCGACGGGTCACCGGGAAGTCCGGGGTAGCGCAGCCCGGTCACGTCCGCCCGCTCGGCGAGGGCCTCCGCGAGGGCCAGGGCGGTGGTGCACTGCCGGTCGATGCGCAGCTGGAGCGTGGCCAGCGAGCGGTGGGCCAGCCAGGCCTCCATGGGGCCGGGAATCGCGCCGACGATCTTGCGCCAGCGCCGTACCTCCGCCGCGCGCAGGGGATCGCGGCAGCTCACGTGCCCGAGCAGGATGTCGCCGTGTCCGGTCATGCCCTTGGTGTCGCTGGCGACGGAGAAGTCGGCGCCCAGCTCCAGGGGCCGCTGGCCGAGCGGGGTGGCGAGGGTGTTGTCGACGGCGACGAGCGCCCCGGCCGCGTGGGCCTCGCCGACCAGACGGCGGATGTCGCAGACGTCGAGACCGGGGTTGGACGGGGTCTCGATCCACAGCAGCCGTGCCCCTTCGAGCACGGCGAGCTGGCCGTCGCCCCCGGTCGGGGCGGTCCTGACCTCGACCCCGTACGCCCGCAGCTGCTCGTGGAGCAGGGGCAGGGCCTGGTAGCCGTCGGTCGGGACCACCACCGCGTCGCCGGCCTTCAGCTGGGAGAAGAGCACGGCCGAGATCGCGGCCATGCCCGAGGCGAAGACCAGCGTCTCGACGTCCTCCTCCCCCGGTGCCTCCAGTTCGCCGATGGCCCGCTCCAGGTGGGTCCAGGTCGGGTTCTCGTCGCGGCCGTAGGCGTATCCGCCCGTCGGCTCGCCCGGCAGGTGGAAGTGGGCGGCGAAGACCGGTCCCGGCAGGGTCGGTTCGTACTTCACGGGTTCGGGGAGCCCGGCCCGCACCGCGCGCGTGCCGTCGCCGTATGTCTTGTCGGTCATGCTGTCCGCTCCTCCAGTTCCGCGCGTACGGCGGCGAGGAGACCCTCGCTCGCCGCCTCCACCATCTCCAGGCACTCCTCGAACCCCTCGCGGCCCCCGTAGTACGGGTCGGGGACGTCGAGTCCGTCGCCGGCCGCGGGGTCGTAGGAGCGCAGCAGCCGTACCCGGGCCGCTTCCTCGGGGGTGCGCGCCAGCGCCCTGAGCTCCCTCAGGTGCCCCGCGTCGAGCGCGATCACCAGGTCGAGGCCGTCGAACCAGGAGGCGCGGAACTGCCGGGCGGTGTGCGCGGAGGTGTAGCCGTGCTCCTCCAGGACGTCGACCGTGCGCGGATCCGCTCCGTCGCCCTCGTGCCAGCCTCCCGTGCCGGCGCTGTCGACCTCCACCCGTGTGCCGAGGCCGGCTCGGTCCACGTGCGCGCGGAAGACGTGCTCGGCCATCGGCGAGCGGCAGATGTTGCCCGTGCAGACGAAGCAGACGCGGTAGGTCATGGTCTCCACTCAGTCACCGTCGGGGAGCACGACGTTCAGCGCCCAGGAGACGACGGAGATGATCAGTCCGCCCAGGACTGCGGTCCAGAAGCCCTCCACGTGGAAGGCGAGGTCGACCTGCTCGGCCAGCCAGGACGTGAGCAGCAGCATCAGGGCGTTGACCACCAGGGTGATCAGGCCGAGCGTCAGGATGAAGAGGGGAAGCGTCAGCAGCTTGACGACCGGCTTGACCACCACGTTCACCAGGCCGAAGACCAGAGCGACGAGAATGAGGGTCAGGGCCTTCTTTCCGGTGCTGTCTCCGGTGAGGGTGATGTCCTGCAGCAGCCAGATGGCGACTGCCAGGGCGCCCGCGTTGGCGAGCGTCTTGACTACGAAATTCTTCATGTGTCTGATCGTGGCAGACATGATCGGGCCGACGGCAGGGGCGGACAGGCGATGAAGGCATTCCGACTGGACGAGCTGGAGGCGGAGCGTGCCGCGAACGACGGCGCGTACCTTCAGTTCCTGCGCGAGCGGAACATGTCGGTGGGCCTGTACGCGCTCGACGCGGGGGCGCTGGACCCGCAGCAGCCGCACCGTCAGGACGAGGTGTACTTCGTCGTGAGCGGCCGGGCGGCGATCACCGTCGGGGACGAGACGACCCAGGTCGCCCGCGGCAGCGTGGTCTACGTGCCGGCGGGCGTGGAGCACCGCTTCCACCACATCAGCGAGGACCTGCGGGTGATGGTGGTCTTTTCCCCGCCGGAGGGCTGAGCACGGCGGGGACGCGATCCGGAACGCCGGCGGCGGGTGCCCCGCGCCTGAGGGTCGGGACGACGCAGCCCCTAGGGGGTGGATCAGGGGAGAGCGGGGGCCCTGGGGCCCCCGTGGCCGTGCCCCGGACCCTAGCCTTGAGGATGTCCGGCGCGGAGTGTGCGGGACGACTCTTCGAGAGCGAGGTAGGGACGATGGCCGTACAGGAGATTCTCGCGGGGATGCCCTGGTGGGTGAAGTGGGTCGCCATACCCGCTCTGGCCCTGATCGTCTTCGGCGGACTGATCACCAGCGTCCTGGCGTTCGTGGTCGGACTGCTGTTCAAGGTCCTGCTCTTCGTGGCGCTGGTCGCCGGACTGGTCTACCTCGTCCGGAAGTTCAGGTCCTCCGGCTCCTCGCGAGAGGACTGGTAGCACAAGCTACTGATCGGTATGCGGCGGACGGAGGGCATTAGCCCGCGCGGGGGAACGCACTGGTCGAATCAGGGCAAGGGCCCAGAGGCTGCCACTAGAGTGGAATCTCTCCGCCGTCTTGGGGACTACGGGCGTAGACCCCCGTACTGACCAGCGGTTTTCCCAGGCCCGGCGGGCGCGCGGGGGCGGCCCCCGCGGACGGGTGCGTTGCATCCGTTGTCACGCCTGGGGGTGACCTTTGGCCACGGCTACGCAGACTGCAGCGCCTACCCTGATCGGCTCGGTGCAGCGGGCGCTGAGACTCCTGGAGGCCGTCGCCTCCCACCCGGACGGCGCTCCCGCCAAACAGCTCGCCCGTGAGACGGGCCTCCCGCTGCCGACCACGTACCACCTGCTCCGCACCCTGACGCACGAGGGCTATCTGCTCCGCGAGAAGGGTGTGTTCGTCCTGGGCGACGCCGCCGTCCGTCTGGCCGGCGGCGGAGACGTGCAGAATCGTCGCATCAAGATCGAAGACTCGCTGGCCCGTTGGCGGGACGAGATCGGTGTCCCGGTCTACTTCGCCGTCTACCGCGAAGGCGAGATCGAACTCGTCGCCGTCGCCGACACCCCTTCCGCCCCCGCGGTGGAGGAATGGGCCGACTTCCGCGAGACCGCGCACGCCCATGCGATCGGGCAGTGCCTGCTGAGTCAACTCGATCCGAAATCCCGTCAAGACCACCTCGATCGCCATCCGGTGGAAGCCATCACCCCGTTCACCGTGCGTAACCGCCGTATGCTTATGGAGCGTTTGGACGGTTTGGGGCGAATGGAGCCCCTGGTGGAACGTCAGGAATATGCGCTCGGCACGGTCTGCGCCGCAATCCCCATCACCGCGGGCTCCGCGGCGGGCGCGATGGCCATTTCTCTCCCTCTTCACCAGGAAGAACGGTTGCTCCCAGCAGTCGAGCGACTACGCACAGAGATCGGAAGGCTCTTCAGCTCCCTCGCACTCTCTATCAGTATCTGAAAAATCACTCCTTGTGATCTGCTAGCGGGTACAGCACGATTGCGTCAAGAGGGCCGTGGGGGATCATTCCTGGCCGTTTCGGTCACAGCTTTCAGCAGCTGTGTTTACACAACTGCTCCATCTACTGCGGGGTACATGATGCGAGAGTCGGTTCAGGCCGAGGTCCTGATGAGCTTCCTCGTCTCCGAGGAGCTCTCCTTCAAGATCCCGGTCGAGCTGCGATACGAGGCCCGGGATCCCTACGCGGTGCGCATGACCTTCCATCTCCCCGGAGACGCCCCCGTCACCTGGGCGTTCGGCAGGGAGCTGCTGCTCGACGGGATCAACCGCCCCAGCGGGGACGGCGACGTGCACATCGCGCCGACGGAGCCCGAGGGGCTGTCCGACGTCTCCATCCGGCTCCAGGTCGGCGGTGACCGCGCCCTGTTCCGCGCGAGCGCTCCGCCGCTGGTCGCCTTCCTGGACCGCACGGACAAGCTCGTACCGCTCGGTCAGGAGCGGACCCTCGGCGACTTCGAGGACAACCTGGAGGCCGCGCTCGGGCGGATCCTCGCCGAGGAGAACGCCGGACCCGCCTGAGCTCTCACTTGGCGCGCCGGCGGCGCCCGCCCCGTCCCGCCGCGGCCGCCTTGCGGCCACCGCTGCCCGGCCGGGTGTCCGCGTCCGCCCGGTCGGCGGAGACGACCAGCGCCGCCAGCGCCGTGGTGAGCGGAACGGAGGCGACCAGACCGATCGAACCGACCAGCGTCCGGACGATCTCCACGGCGACCAGCTCGCTGTTGGCCACCGTCCCCATGCTGCTCTGCGCGATCGAGAAGAGCAGGAGCAGCGGCAGCGCCGCGCCCGCGTAGGCGAGGACCAGGGTGTTCACGACCGACGCGATGTGGTCGCGGCCGATGCGGATGCCGGCCCGGTACAGCGCGCGCGGCCCCATGCCCGGATCGGCCTGGTGCAGCTCCCAGACCGCCGACGTCTGGGTCACCGTCACGTCGTCGAGCACACCCAGCGAACCGATGATGATGCCGGCGAGGAGCAGCCCGGACATGTCGATCTCCGGGTACAGGCCGTGGATGAGACCGGTGTTGTCGTCGGTGTTGCCGCTCAGCGAGGCCCAGCCGATGAAGACCGACCCCAGCAGCCCGATGAGCAGCAGGGAGATCAGCGTGCCGAGCACCGCGACCGAGGTGCGGGCCGACAGGCCGTGGCACATGTAGAGCGCGATCAGCATGATCGCACTCGATCCGACCACCGCCACGACCAGCGGATTCGAGCCCTGCAGGATCGCCGGCAGGATGAAGAACGTCAGGACCAGGAAGCTCACGGCGAGCGCGATCAGCGCCATCAGTCCGCGCATCCGGCCGACGAGGACGACCGCGAGGGCGAAGATGCCGGCGAGGACCGCCATCGGCAGCTTCCGGTTCACGTCCGTCACCGAGTACTGCAGATCGCGTGGGGCGTCGGGGGCGTACGCCACCACCACGCCCTGTCCCTCGTGGAGTTGGCGCGGTGCGTCCGGCTGGACGATCTCGACGAACGTACGGCCCTTCTCCGGACCGCCGGCGACCTCGACCGTCACCTTCGCGCACTGCCCCTGCTGGGCGTTGACCGCCTCGCGTCCCTCCGGGGTGGAGGTGTCGCCGGTCGGCGGGACCTGCGCGGCGTTCACCGACGCGCAGTCGACCTTCTCGACGTCGACGACCCTGCCCTGCTCGGTCTGCCGGTCGAAGCCGACCCCGGTGCGCTCGTGCGCCGGGGTCCCGCCCGGCCACAGGACCAGCAGGCCGACCACGACGGCGGTCGCGAACGGGATGAGGACGGCGGCGATGACCTTGCGCAGGTGCCGGGAGACGGGGGCGGCCGGACCGTGACTGTGGCTGTGCCCGTGTCCGTGGGAGGAACCCGCGCCGGGACCCGGCCCGTGGTCGTGTCCGGGGGACGGGCCGGGGCCTCGGGACGGACCGTGGTCGTGCCCGGGAAACGGCGGCGGGCCGTGGTCGGGACCGTGGGCGTGGCCGTGGGGCTCGGGGGGCTGATGGGGGGAGGTCACCGACCGATCATCGCAAGAACGTCGGGGGCCCACTGTTCAGCACGCCAGGGAGGGCGCTAGCGTGGTGACACCTTTGCACACGCGGGAGCTCGGAGCACCGGGCTGAGAGGGCGCTGATCACCGTACGCACATACGGGAGGAGGCTGCGCCGACCGCCGAACCTGTTACCGGGTAATGCCGGCGTAGGGAGATCGGTCTCATGACCATTCAGGATGCACGCACGCCTGCCTCCGACCAGGGCGGGACCCCCGTCGAGGGCGAGCGCACGCCCGGCTGGCACAAGGGATACGTCGAGGGTTCGCGCCCCGACCTCCGGGTGCCGGTCCGTCAGGTGCACCTCACCAACGGCAAGGACGTGACGCTGTACGACACGTCCGGCCCGTACACCGACCCCACCATCGACACCGACGTCCGCCGGGGTCTTCCGCCGCTGCGCGAGAACTGGATCATCGCGCGCGGCGACACCGAGGAGTACGCGGGCCGCCCGGTCCGCCCCGAGGACGACGGCATCAAGCACACCTCGCCGCGCGGCGGCGGGCTGAAGAACCTCGACGCCGTCTTCCCCGGACGCCCGCGCCTGCCGCGCCGGGGCCGTGAGGGCCAGGCCGTCACGCAGCTGGCGTACGCCCGGCGGGGCGAGATCACCCCGGAGATGGAGTACGTCGCGATCCGCGAGAACGTCTCCCCCGAGGTCGTCCGTGAGGAGATCGCCGCGGGCCGGGCCGTCCTCCCGGCGAACGTGAACCACCCGGAGATCGAGCCGATGATCATCGGCAAGCGGTTCCTGGTGAAGGTCAACGCCAACATCGGCAACTCCGCCGTCACCTCCTCCATCGAGGAGGAGGTGGAGAAGATGACCTGGGCGACCAAGTGGGGCGCCGACACGGTCATGGACCTGTCCACCGGCCGCAACATCCACACCACCCGCGAGTGGGTGCTGCGCAACTCCCCCGTGCCGATCGGCACCGTGCCGCTCTACCAGGCACTGGAGAAGGTCGACGGCAGGGCCGAGGACCTGACCTGGGAGATCTACAAGGACACGGTCATCGAGCAGGCCGAGCAGGGCGTCGACTACATGACCGTCCACGCGGGCGTGCTGCTGCCGTACGTGCCGCTCACCGCCCGCCGCAAGACCGGCATCGTCTCGCGCGGCGGCTCGATCATGGCCGCCTGGTGCCTCGCGCACCACAAGGAGAACTTCCTCTACACGAACTTCGAGGAGCTCTGCGAGATCCTCGCGGCGTACGACGTCACCTACTCGCTCGGCGACGGCCTGCGCCCCGGTTCGATCGCCGACGCCAACGACGAGGCCCAGTTCGCGGAGCTGCGCACGCTCGGCGAGCTGAACACGATTGCCAAGCGGCACGACGTGCAGACGATGATCGAGGGCCCCGGGCACGTCCCGATGCACAAGATCAAGGAGAACATCGACCTCCAGCAGGAGATCTGCGAGGAGGCGCCGTTCTACACGCTCGGCCCGCTGACCACGGACGTGGCGCCCGCCTACGACCACATCACCTCCGGCATCGGCGCGGCGATGATCGCCTGGTGGGGCACGGCGATGCTCTGCTACGTCACGCCCAAGGAGCACCTGGGCCTGCCCAACAGGGACGACGTGAAGACGGGCGTCATCACCTACAAGATCGCCGCCCACGCCGCGGACCTCGCCAAGGGGCACCCGGGCGCGCAGGAGTGGGACGACGCGCTCTCGGACGCCCGCTTCGAGTTCCGCTGGGAGGACCAGTTCAACCTGGCCCTCGACCCGGTCACGGCCCGCGAGTTCCACGACGAGACGCTTCCCGCGGAGCCCGCCAAGACCGCCCACTTCTGCTCGATGTGCGGGCCGAAGTTCTGCTCCATGAAGATCTCCCAGGACATCCGCCGCGAACACGGCGGCACCCAGCAGGAGATCGAGGCCGGCATGGCGGAGAAGTCCGCGGAGTTCGCCGCGAGCGGCAACCGCGTCTATCTGCCGCTGGCGGACTGACCCCGCCCCGGTGACCGTTCACCGGCCCGGGGGGGGGGGGGGGGGGGGGGGGGGGGGGGGGGGGGGGGGGGGGGGGGGGGGGGGGGGGGGGGGGGGGGGGGGGGGGGGGGGGGGGGGGGG
>NZ_JBVJMN010000113.1:0-7320 GCF_055584185.1 Streptomyces sp. NPDC104202
ACCAACAGAACCACCCCCCCCCCCCCCCGTCCCCCCTCCCTTCCCCCTCGCCACGCCCCCCCCCCCCCCCCCCCCCCCCCCCCCCCCCCCCTCCCGTACGACTCAGCCCCAGGCGTCGGTGACCGCGCGGCGCGCGCCCTCCAGGTCGACCGTCCGGCCGGTCTCGCCGAGCGCCGCCCCGAGCGCGGCGAGCGAGGACTGCACGGCGCCCGGCGTCGCGTCCACGCCGTAGTGGTTGACCCGGATCATCTCCTGGGCCAGCGCGCCGCCGCCCGCGATCAGCGGCAGCGACGGGTCGGCCGCCAGGGCCTTCGCCACCAGCTCCGAGGCGTCCGTACCGGCCGGGACGCGCAGCGTCGTCGCCACCGGCGCCGCGTCCGCGGCCTCGCGCACGTACGGCTCCAGACCGCCGCCCAGCGCCAGAGCGCCCGCCCGGGTCGCGGCCGCCGCCGAGGCGTGCCGCGCCATCAGCGCGTCCGGACCCTCCGCCTCGATCCGCTCCACGCACGCCTCCAGGGCCAGCATCTCCAGCTGCGCCGGCGCGTGCAGCAGCGTCTTGCGGCCCCCGTCGATCCAGCGCTCCTTCCAGTCCAGGAGGGAGAGGTACGAGCGGCGCGGCGCGGCCGGGTTGGCGGCGAACCGCTCCCAGGCCCGCGCGCTCACCGACACCGCCGACACGCCCGCCGGCCCGCCCATCGCCTTCTGCGCGCCGATGATGCACATGTCCACGCCCCACGCGTCCGGCAGCACCGGCTCCGCGCCGATCGACGCCACCGCGTCCAGGTAGAACAGCGCGCCGTGCGCCCGCACGACCTCGCCGATCTCCGCGACCGGGTTGGTGTTCCCGGTCGCCGCCTCCGCGTGCACCAGCGACACGAAGTCGATCTCCGGGTGCGCGGCCAGCGCCCGCTCGACCTGCTCGGCCGTCACCGCCGTGTGGAACGGCACCTCCAGGTCGACCACGGTCGCCCCGCAGTCGCGCAGCCAGTTGCCGAAGGTCTGCCCGTACGGGCCGGTGACGACGTTCAGCGCGGTCGAACCGGCCCGCGCCCCGCTCCGGATGCACCCTTCGAGGGGGAGCAGCGCCTCGCCCTGGGTGATCACCACGTCCTGCTCCGTGGAGAGCAGCGCGGCCACCCGCCGCTCGATCGACGCGAAGTGCGCGGCGGTCAGCGGGGCCAGGTCCAGGAGCGGATGTGTCACGGTCACGGCGGTGCCTTCTTCGACTCGGTGCGGTGCGGGTGGAACTCCCGGCCAGCGTACCCAGCGGCCCCCGTCGCCCCGGCCACGGGCGCACTCCCGGCCGGGCCGCCCGTCCTCGTACAGTGCAGACATGAGCGATCACGCGGTGCTGCACGTGAAGGGGCGGGTGCTCGTCGGCCCGGAGGACGTACGCGACGAACTGTGGTGCGTCGACGGCCGGATCACCTTCGACCGGCCCGCCGCCGAGGCGGTGACCGTCGAGGGCTGGGTGCTGCCCGGGCTCGTCGACGCCCACTGTCACGTCGGCCTCGACCGGCACGGTCCCGTCGACGAGGCGACCAGCGAGAAGCAGGCCCTCACCGACCGGGACGCCGGCACGCTGCTGATCCGGGACGCCGGATCGCCCTCCGACACCCGCTGGATCGACGCGCGCGAGGACCTGCCGAAGATCATCCGCGCGGGGCGGCACATCGCCCGCACCCGCCGCTACATCCGCAACTACGCCCACGAGATCGAGCCCGTCGACCTCGTCGCCTACGTCGGCCGGGAGGCCCGCCGGGGTGACGGCTGGGTCAAGCTGGTCGGCGACTGGATCGACCGGGAGGCGGGGGACCTCACCGCCTGCTGGCCGCGGCCGGAGGTGGAGGCGGCGATCGCCGAGGCCCACCGGCTCGGCGCCCGGGTCACCGCGCACTGCTTCGCCGAGGACTCGCTGCGCGATCTCGTCGAGGCGGGCATCGACTGCATCGAGCACGCCACCGGCCTCACCGAGGACACCATCCCGCTCTTCGCCGAGCGGGGCGTCGCGATCGTCCCGACGCTGGTCAACATCGCGACCTTCCCGCACCTCGCCGACGGCGGGCAGGAGAAGTTCCCCCGCTGGTCGGCCCATATGCGCCGGCTGCACGAGCGCCGTTACGACACCGTGCGCGCCGCCTACGACGCGGGCGTCCCCGTCTTCGTCGGCACCGACGCGGGCGGCTCCCTGGCCCACGGTCTCGTCGCCGAGGAGGTCGAGGAGCTGACCCGGGCCGGCATCCCGCCGATCGACGCGCTCGCCGCCACCGCCTGGCGGGCCCGGGCGTGGCTCGGCCGCCCCTCCCTGGAGGAGGGGGCCCCGGCCGACCTCGTCGTCTACGGCGAGGACCCGCGCGCGGACGTCCGCGTCCTCGCGGCGCCGCGCCGGGTCGTCGTCAACGGCCGGGTGGTCGGCTGAGCCCGCCGGGCCCCCGCGTCAGCGCGTCAGGAAGGCGAGCCGGGCCCGCTTCTCCGGGAGGAAGACCTCCGGCAGGTCCACCTCGGGGAGGACGACCTCCGGGCCCGGCACGAAGCCGACGCGGACCATGCGGGCGATCGCCTTCTCGTTGGCCGCGTCGGGGTCGACCACGATCCGGGTCCGGTCGCGCAGCACGAACGCGATGAGCTCGCCGAGCAGCCGGCCGGAGAAGCCGGGCTCGGGCGCGGCGCTCGGCGCGAGGAGCAGGTGGACGCCCACGTCGCCGGGAAGCACCTCGTAGCACTCGCCGACCCGGTCGGCCTCGGGGTCGTACGTCTGGAACAGCGCGACGGGCACGTCGTCCCGGGTGACGAGGAAGCCGTGGTGCGTGGTGAGCGAGTCGAGGTGCGCGTAGATCTCGCGGACCTGTTCGACGCTGGTGCCGGCCATGCCCCAGAAGCGGGCCCGGTCCTCGTTCACCCAGCCGTGGATGACCGGGGCGTCCCGGTCGGGGTCGACGGGGGCGATGCGGACGGTGCCGAGACCCTCGACGGTCCGGGCGTACAGGGTGGTGGTCATGCCGATTCCTCTTCGGTGAGCAGGTTCCAGTCGGTGGTGACGGGGGCGAGGTCGCCCCGCAGCCACAGGGGCAGCTGGTCGCGGTGGTGGGGGTCGCCGGGGATCCCGGACGCGCCGAACGGCACGATCCAGCGGCTGCGCTCGCGGTCGGCGAGGTCCCAGATGTAGCGGGCGGCGGAGGCGCGGGCGCTGCGGTCGGTCCAGCCGGGCACGCTGGAGGTGGAGAGCACGCAGTCGTGGTCGCCGCCGAGCCCCGGCCAGGTGTCGTCGGCGTCGGGCAGCGCCTGCCACGGCGCGAGCCGGTGGGTGGTGCCCCAGGCGGCGGGCGGCTCGCCCGAGCCGATCTCGTCCAGCGCCTCGCGCACGATCCGGTCGACGTCCCCGGCGGGCACGGGACCGGAGGCGAGCAGGGTCTCCAGGGCGAACGCGACGCGCGGGCCGAGGGCCAGCCAGGGGCGGAACAGTTCGGGGTACGGGGCGGGTTCGCGCAGCGCGGCGAACGCCTCGTGACCGGCCAGCCGGCGGACCACGGCGCCGCGGACGGCGGCGTAGAGCCCGGCGTCGGCGGAGCGCGCGTCCATCCGGCGGTCCCAGGCGAGCAGCCGGTCGCGGACGGCCGCGGCGGCGGGGGCGAGGCCGTCGCCGCAGGCCGCCACCTTCTCCAGGAGCCGGGCCGCCGAGGGGTTGTCGGTGTCCGCGTGGACGGCGGCGGTGGACTCGGGGGTCCAGGAGGCCGAGGCGTCGAGCAGTTCGGCGATCCGGGCCGCCCGGTGCGGCGGGGCGAACTCGACGCCCAGCGGCGCGGCCAGGCCGCGGGCGTTGGCCATGACCGCGTGGCCGCGCACCTCGGCCCGCGGCAGCGGCGCGGGTTCCGCCTCCCAGGCGTGCACCGCCTCCCAGGCGGGCACGGTGCGCAGGGAGTTGGCGCGGTCCCGGACCGGCACGTGGCCGGCGACCCGGTGGAGCAGGCCGCCGCGGGTGTCGGCGGCCTGGACGACGTTCACCGGCTCGACCCAGCCGTCGAGGGCCGTGTCGACGTCGGCCACGGTGCGGGCGCGCAGGAGGGCGGGCAGGACCCCGAAGCCGAGTTCGCCGGTCACCCGGGGCGGGTGGCGCAGGCTCAGGGCCTCCCAGGCGCCGTCGGCGTCCGTGCCGGCGGCGGGCCCGCCGTCCGCGCCGATGACCACCGGCCCCCGGTCCGTCTCGATCACCTCGATGACGACGGGATCCGCGCCGGCGACCTCGACGGTCTCGGTGTGGACCGACGCCGGCCGCGGGCCCTCGGGGCCGAGGGCCTCGACCCCGCCGTCGGGGAGGCGGCGCAGCCGCTCGCGGTACAGGTCCTGGTAGTCCGCCATGGCGTTGGTGATGGCCCAGGCCACCGGGCCGGTGTGCCCGAAGTGGGCGAGGCCGGGGATGCCGGGGACGGCGAGGCCGACGACGTCGTACGCGGGGCAGGCGAGCCGGATCTGCTGGTAGACGCCGGGCGCCTCGATGAAGCGGTGCGGGTCGCCGGCGACGAGGGCCGCGCCGCTCGCGGTCCGCTCGCCCGCGACCACCCAGCCGTTGGAGCCTGCGGTGCCGGGGCCGTCGGTCGCGAAGAGCTCGGTCCACTCCTCGCCGAGCCGGCGGGCGACCTGGTCGCGCCACAGCTTGGTGGGGAAGCCGGCGAAGAGGATGTGCGTGGAGAGCCAGACGGCGAGCGGGGTCCAGGGCTCCCACCGGCCCGGCGCGAGGCCGGTGGACGCGAACTCGGGCGCGCGTGCGGCCCCTTCGGCGAGGCCGTCGTTGACGCCGTCCACGTAGGCGCGTACCCAGCCCGCCGTTTCGGGGTCCGTGCGGTCGAGCCGCTCGAAGCAGCGGCGGGCGGTGTCGGCGAGCCGGGCCTGGCGGACGAAGGTGTCCCAGCCGAGTTCGGCGGCGCCGAGGAAGGCGGCGGTGGTGCCCTGCGCCCGGTGCCGCTCGACCTCCAGCTGCCAGGCGCGGTCGCGGGCGGTGATCCTGCCCTGGGCGAAGGCGAGTTCGTCCGCGTCCGCGGCGCGCAGATGCGGGACGCCCCAGGCGTCCCGGTAGACCTCGATGCTCACGGAGACCCCGCTCCCGTCCATGTCCGCGTAGATTTTCTTAGGTTAGGCTGGCCTAAATTAACCTACAGGAGTTCAGGGGAGGGGATTGCGGTGGGTCACGGCTGGCAGGGTGCCGTTCTCAAGCTGATGCGCGGCAGGGACTTCACGTTCACCGTCACGGGGGCCGAGGAGGTCACCGAGGACTACCGCCGGGTGCACCTCACGGACGGCGGTCTGCTCGCCGCCGCCGGGGTCCACCCCACGATGTGGGTGCGCCTCTGGTTCCGCGACGCCGGCAAGCCGCACCAGCGCGCCTACACCCTCGTCGACCCCGACCCGGAGGCGGGCACCTTCAGCCTGGAGTTCGCCCTCCACGACGGCGTCGCCAGCCGGTGGGCCCGCACCTGCGCCCCCGGAGACACCGTGGAGGCCACCCTCCAGGGCACCGGCTTCGAGGCCCCCGACCCGCTCCCCGGGCGGCTGCTCGTGGTCGGCGACGCCGCGTCGCTCCCCGCCGTCAACTCGCTGCTCGACGCGCTCCCGGGCGTCCCCGCCACCGTCTGGTTCGAGACCCGGCACGCCTCCGACGAGGGGCTTCCGGTCCGTGTCGACCCCGAGCGGCACGAGCTGCGACGGGTGCCGCGCGAGGGTGGCGGCGAGGCGCTCGTCGCCCGCGTGAAGGCCGAGCTTCCGGAGCTCGCCGACGCCTCCTCGTACGTCTGGATCGCCTGCGACACCGTGACCACCCGGGCCCTCGCCGGATACGTCCGCAAGGACCTGGCGCTGCCCAAGGAGCGCGTCCACGCCCTCGGGTACTGGCGCGCGAGCTGAGGGCGCGCGGTTGACGATCCGTGACGTCGGGGCGTCGCGGATCGTTCTCACTCCCTGCGCGCAGGCCGCCCCGTACGAAAGACGCGGGACGCGCGGGAACGGTTGTGTCCAAAAATATCGAAAATGAACACGGAAACCCCCCTTTGGAGTGAACTCACGTCAGGCGACTGTGAGTTCACTCTCCGTGCGTAAAGATTCCGGTGTCTCAAGTCGCCGAGGCCGCGCCGACCCACCGTCCCCGTGGTGAGCGGCCGGCGACGCCATGTCTCCTGTGGGGGTTCCACCATCGTGAACAGCAATGCCTTCCGCCTGCCCGGACGCCGCGCCGCCGCCGCCGCGACGGCCGTCGCGCTGACCGCAGGCCCCGTGCTCCTCGTGGCCCCCGCGGCGCACGCCACGGGCGGCGAAGGCCATGCCACCGCCGTCGTCCTGCGGACCGGACTCGACGTCTCCCTCCTCGGCAAGACGGTGGACGTCCCCGTCCGGGCCTCCCTCAACGAGGTCAAGGCCCCGCGCACCGAGAGCGAGACCGCGCTCTCCGTGCGGGTGCAGGGTGCCGAGGGCGGCGAACCGATCGACCTCCTCGCCGCCGACGTCGCCACCTCGAAGGCCACCGTCGACAAGGACAAGGCCGAGGGGTACGTGAACCTGGTCAAGGCGAAGGTGCACGTCCCCGGCATCCCGGCGCTCTCCCTCATCGAGGTCGAGAAGGTCACCGCCAAGGCGCTGTGCGAGACCGGCCGGAAGCCCGTCGCCCAGGCCAACGTCCTCGGCCACGTCACCGTCTTCGGCAAGAAGA
Source organism: Streptomyces sp. NPDC104202 (assembly GCF_055584185.1). Lineage (NCBI taxonomy): Bacteria > Bacillati > Actinomycetota > Actinomycetes > Kitasatosporales > Streptomycetaceae > Streptomyces > Streptomyces sp. NPDC104202. The sequence continues at coordinate 6,695 of NZ_JBVJMN010000113.1, forward strand.
CCACCCTGTCCGCGGGCGGCCGGACCCAGGTCGCCGTGCCCGGCATCGGAGCCGTGACCCTGGACCTCTCCCGCACCTCCACGACCTCCCGCACCGCCGCGGCCACCGCCCTCGAACTCAAGGTGGAGGTCGACCCGCTGAAGCTCGGCGTGGCCGCGGTCGACGGCACGGTCACCCTCGCCGAGGCCACCTGCGAGACTCCCGAGGGCACCGCGCCGACGCAGAAGCCCACCGACAGGCCCACCGAGAAGCCGACGCAGCAGCCCACCGAGCGCCCGTCCGCACCGCCCACCGCCAAGCCCGGTGACGCCGGCGGCATCACGACGAACAACGGCGGCAGCACGCCGACCGAGAACCTCGCCGAGACCGGCGGCAGCTCCACCACCCCGTACCTCGCGGCCGGAGCCCTCGCCCTTCTCGTCGCGGGCGGCGGCGCCCTCGCGCTGACCCGCTCGCGGGCCCGCTCCCGCGGCTGACGGCCCGAGGGGGAGGCACCGGGGGGTGCCGGGGGAAGAAGGGGGGAGGGGGGGGGGGGGGGGGGGGGCCCCCCCCCCCCCCCCCCCCCCCCCCCCCCCCTCCGGCGTTCCGCCGGGCCACCGGAATGAGTGCCTCCGGGACCTGACGTA
>NZ_JBVJMN010000114.1:0-6795 GCF_055584185.1 Streptomyces sp. NPDC104202
CAAACCACCCCCCCCACCGGGGGACGGATGGAGAGGGGGGGGGGGGGGAGACCCCCCCCCCCCCCCCCCCCCCCCCCCCCCGCGGCGGCGCCGCCGCCGATGAGGACCGCCCACAGCCAGGTGTGGGTCAGCGTGCGGTGCCCGCCGGACCTGCGGGGGTCCGCGGTGGAGCGGGTGGCCTTGTAGACGGCGTACGACAGCTTGTCGACGATCTCGCAGAGGAGCCGGGAGACGGGACCGAAGGCGCGCGAGATGGTCGCGGACTTGTGGTCGAGGTCCGGGGCGAGGGCCGCGCCCGCGCAGATGAGCGCGCCGACGACGAGGACCGGCCAGGGCATCGGCTTGTCGAAGGCGGCCGCGGCCGCTCCCACACCCAGCCAGGCCGCCGCTCCGGACAGTGAGTGCGCGGGTCCCATCATGGTCGCGTCCGCCCCCGTTTCTCTTGTGCCGGTGCTCAGTTGACGACCGGTCGACAGGGGAGCCTATCGCCCGTGATCAAGGAGGCCGGCGGCCGGTTCCCTCATCCGAGCGGAATGCGGGCAAGATGGGGGCGTGACCCTTATCGATCAGCTGCCGCCGACCGCCGACCCCGACGCCCTCTTCGAGGCCTTCTCCTCCTGGGCCGAGGACCGGGGCATCACGCTCTACCCGGCCCAGGAAGAGGCGCTGATCGAGGTCGTCTCCGGGGCCAACGTGATCCTGTCCACCCCCACCGGCTCCGGGAAGTCGCTGGTCGCGGCGGGGGCGCACTTCACCGCGCTCGCGAACGACCAGGTGACCTTCTACACGGCGCCGATCAAGGCGCTGGTGTCGGAGAAGTTCTTCGACCTGTGCAAGCTCTTCGGCACCGAGAACGTCGGCATGCTGACCGGCGACGCCTCCGTGAACGCGGACGCGCCGGTGATCTGCTGTACGGCGGAGGTGCTGGCCTCCATCGCGCTGCGGGACGGCAAGTACGCCGACATCGGCCAGGTCGTGATGGACGAGTTCCACTTCTACGCCGAGCAGGACCGCGGCTGGGCGTGGCAGATCCCGATCCTGGAGCTGCCCCAGGCCCAGTTCGTCCTCATGTCGGCGACGCTCGGCGACGTGTCGATGTTCGAGAAGGACCTGACCCGGCGCACGGGCAAGCCGACGTCGGTGGTCCGCTCGGCGACCCGGCCGGTGCCGCTGTCGTACGAGTACCGGCTCACCCCCATCACGGACACCCTGACGGAGCTCCTGGAGACCCGGCAGGCACCCGTCTACATCGTGCACTTCACGCAGGCGCAGGCGGTGGAGCGGGCGCAGTCGCTGATGAGCATCAACATGTGCACGCGCGAGGAGAAGGACAAGATCGCCGAGCTGATCGGCAACTTCCGCTTCACCACCAAGTTCGGCCAGAACCTCTCGCGGTTCGTGCGCCACGGCATCGGGGTGCACCACGCGGGCATGCTGCCGAAGTACCGGCGCCTGGTGGAGAAGCTGGCGCAGGCGGGCCTCCTGAAGGTGATCTGCGGGACGGACACCCTCGGCGTCGGCGTGAACGTGCCGATCCGCACGGTGCTCTTCACCGCGCTCACCAAGTACGACGGCAACCGAGTGCGCACCCTGCGCGCCCGTGAGTTCCACCAGATCGCCGGCCGGGCCGGACGGGCCGGCTTCGACACGGCCGGTCTCGTCGTGGCGCAGGCGCCCGAGCACGTCATCGAGAACGAGAAGGCGCTGGCGAAGGCCGGCGACGACCCGAAGAAGCGCCGCAAGGTCGTCCGCAAGAAGGCCCCCGAAGGCTTCGTCGCCTGGAGCGACACGACCTTCGAGAAGCTGATCGCGGCCGAGCCGGAGCCGCTGACCTCCCGCTTCAAGGTCACCAACATCATGCTGCTCTCGGTGATCGCGCGCCCGGGCAACGCCTTCGAGGCGATGCGCAAGCTCCTGGAGGACAACCACGAGCCGCGCAAGGCCCAGCTGCGGCACATCCGCCGGGCCATCGCGATCTACCGTTCGCTGCTCGACGGCGGTGTGGTGGAGCAGCTGGCCGAGCCGGACGCCGAGGGCCGCACGATCCGGCTGACGGTCGACCTCCAGCAGGACTTCGCGCTCAACCAGCCGCTGTCGACGTTCGCGCTGGCCGCCTTCGACCTGCTGGACCCGGAGTCGCCCTCGTACGCCCTGGACATGGTGTCGGTCGTGGAGTCGACGCTGGACGACCCGCGCCAGATCCTCGCGGCCATGCAGAACAAGGCGCGCGGCGAGGCCGTCGGGCAGATGAAGGCGGACGGCGTCGAGTACGAGGAGCGGATGGAGCGGCTCCAGGACATCTCGTACCCGAAGCCGCTGGAGGAACTGCTCTGGCACGCGTACAACGTCTACCGGAAGTCCCACCCGTGGGTCGGCGACCACCCGGTGTCGCCGAAGTCGGTCATCCGTGACATGTACGAACGCGCCCTGACCTTCACGGAGTTCACCTCCTGGTACGAGCTGGCGCGGACCGAGGGCATCGTGCTGCGCTACCTCGCGAGCGCGTACAAGGCGCTCGACCACACCATCCCGGACGACCTGAAGACCGAGGACCTGGAGGACCTGATCGCCTGGCTGGGCGAGATGGTGCGCCAGGTCGACTCCTCGCTCCTGGACGAGTGGGAGCAGCTCGCCAACCCGGAGGTCCAGACGGCCGAGGAGGCCCAGGAGAAGGCCGACCAGGTCAAGCCGGTCACCGCGAACGCCCGCGCGTTCCGGGTGCTGGTGCGCAACGCGATGTTCCGCCGGGTGGAGCTGGCCGCGCTCGACAACGTCGACGCGCTGGGCGAGCTGGACGCCGAGGCGGGCTGGGACGCGGACGCGTGGGGCGAGGCGATGGACGCGTACTGGGACGAGTACGACGACCTCGGCACGGGTCCCGACGCGCGCGGCCCGAAGCTGCTCGCCATCGAGGAGGACGCGGCGCACGGGCTGTGGCGCGTCCGGCAGACCTTCGCCGACCCGAACGGCGACCATGACTGGGGCATCGGCGCGGAGGTGGATCTCGCGGCCTCGGACGAGGAGGGCCGCGCGGTGGTCCGCGTGACGTCCGTCGGACAGCTGTAGAGGAGATCAGTGGTGACCAGTCCCGCCGAGAGGCTCGTGGACCTGCTCGACCTGGAGCGGATCGAGGTCGACATCTTCCGCGGGCGCAGCCCGCAGGAGTCGCTGCAACGGGTCTTCGGCGGGCAGGTCGCCGGGCAGGCCCTGGTGGCGGCCGGCCGCACCACCGACGGCGACCGGCCGGTGCACTCGCTGCACGCCTACTTCCTGCGGCCGGGCCGCCCCGGAGTGCCGATCGTCTACCAGGTGGAGCGGGTCCGGGACGGCCGGTCGTTCACGACCCGGCGGGTCACCGCGATCCAGGAGGGGCGGACGATCTTCAATCTGACGGCCTCCTTCCACAAGCCGGAGGAGGCGGGCTTCGAGCACCAGCTGCCGCCGCGGCACCTGACCGACCCCGAGACCCTGCCGAACCTCGCCGACGAGATCCGCGAGCACCTGGGCGCCCTGCCGGAGGCGCTGGAGCGGATGGCCCGCCGTCAGCCCTTCGACATCCGGTACGTGGACCGGCTGCGCTGGACCGCCGACGAGGTGACGGGGGCCGACCCGCGCAGCGCGGTGTGGATGCGGGCCGTGGGGCCGCTGGGCGACGACCCGCTGGTGCACACCTGCGCCCTGACGTACGCCTCGGACATGACGCTCCTGGACGCGGTGCGCATCCCCGTCGAGCCGCTGTGGGGCCCGCGCGGCTTCGACATGGCCTCGCTGGACCACGCGATGTGGTTCCACCGGCCGTTCCGCGCGGACGAGTGGTTCCTCTACGACCAGGAGTCCCCGATCGCCACGGGCGGCCGGGGACTCGCGCGGGGCCGGATCTACGACCGTGAGGGCCGGCTGCTGGTGTCGGTGGTCCAGGAGGGCCTGTTCCGCAAGCTGTGAGGGCCCGCGCACGGGCCCCCGGGCGGGTCACTCGAACTCGGTGCCGCCCTTGCGGGTCAGATAGGCCGGGCTGACCGCCTTGGCGATGGCCCGGCCGCCCGTGACCGGGCTGTACCGCTCGGTCACGGTCCGGATGACGACGCCCTCCCGGAGGTGCGTCCCCCGGCCGGAGACGGTCTCCCGGCCGCTCGCGTGCGCCAGGACGGTGTCCAGGTCGTACGGCCCCGTGTAGAGCCGCGGCACGACCGGCACCTCGCCCGGCTCCAGGACCTCGGCCGGGTCGAGCCAGCGGACCCGGCCGTCGATCTCGGCCGAGACGTCGAACAGGGCGTAGCCGACGGTCTCGCCGCGCGCGTCGGAGCCGTAGGCCAGGTCCTGCACGCCGGCGCCGTAGACCTCGCCGAAGAGCCCGACCCGGCGGGCGCCGAGCCGCTCGGCCAGCCGCGCGGCGACCTCGGCGAGACCGTGGCCGTGGACGGCGCGCCAGTACAGGTTGCGCGGGTCCTCCTGGAGGGCGAGGCCCTTGGCCCCGAACCCCTTGGAGGAGACCTGCACGCGCCCGTCCTCGGCCGTGTAGGTCAGCAGGCAGGCCGTGCCGTGGAGCTTCTCCGTGAGGACGACGGGCTCGCCGGGCTCGAACACGTCCGGATGGCGCTGGAGGTTCTCGATGTCCACCCAGGGCAGCAGGTCGGGGGCCACCTCGACGTCGCCGCTCATCGTCGGGGGGATCGGCGGCACCCACTTCACGATCCCGAGCGTCTCCGCGAAGTCCGTGCCGTCGGCGGCGGCCCGCCCCAGGTCGACGCCTTCCAGCGCGCCGGGCCGGCAGACGATGCCCTGCGACAGCTCCCCGCGCAGCCGTACCGCCTTCACCCGGTTCGCGTCGCCCCCGGCGAGCCGTCCCGTCAGTCCCAGCTCGTCGACGAGCGCCGCGGGCAGCACGGCCTGCTCGGGGATGTAGACGGCGACGTCGCCCGTCCGGTAGGCGCCCTTGGCGACGACGGCCCGGTACAGGCCGATCTGGGCCAGCTCCAGGGCGTCGGCGTTCGGGTGGGGATGGACGGTCAGGACTTCGGCGGTGACGCGCAGGGTCGACATGGGGTCAGGACTCCGGTCGCTCGGGTTTCGGTCTCATCGCGGCCCACTGTGCCGAGCGGATTCTCCGTGGGCGATCGATTTACCGCCTGGTAGCGTCGCCCGGTTCCGGGCCTACGGCTCACCGAGGCCGGGCAGGGTGTCCTGGTCCACCTCGTGGCGCCGGGTGCGGATGTCCGGGGCCGGCGGGTGGAGTTTGGCGTCGCAGGTGGGGCCGAGACCGGTGCGGCGCGACTCGCTGCCGGTCAGCGGCCGGCCGCAGAGGCGGCAGGTCACCCTGCGCGGTCGCCCGGTCTCCGAGGAATCGATCGGGATTGCCAGTGGTTCGTCTCCCATGCTGAGATCAAACCCCATTCCGACGAGGAGCAGTCCATGAGCCTGTACGACATCCCGCTGAAGACCCTGACCGGCGAGCCGGTCTCCCTCGCCGACTACCGGGACCACGCCGTCCTGGTCGTGAACGTCGCCTCCAAGTGCGGCCTGACCCCGCAGTACGAGGGCCTGGAGAAGCTGCAGAAGGAGTACGGCGACCGCGGCTTCACCGTGCTCGGGGTGCCCTGCAACCAGTTCGCGGGCCAGGAGCCGGGCAGCGCGGAGGAGATCCGGACGTTCTGCTCGACGACGTACGGCGTCTCCTTCCCGCTCCTGGAGAAGATCGACGTCAACGGCGAGGACCGCCACCCGCTCTACACGGAGCTGGTGAAGGTCGCCGACGCCGAGGGCGAGGCCGGCGACGTCCAGTGGAACTTCGAGAAGTTCCTGGTCGGCCGGGACGGCGCGGTCACCCGCTTCCGTCCGCGCACCGAGCCCGGCGCCCCCGAGATCGTCCGCGCGATCGAGGCGCAGCTTGTCTGACGTCGTGCGCGACGCGGGGGTCGTGGAGCGGCTGCGGGCCGCGGGATGCGTCTTCGCCGAGGAAGAGGCCGAGGTGCTCCTGGCGGCGGCGGCCGGGCCCGCCGAACTCGACCTGATGGTCGGACGACGGGCCGCCGGCCTGCCCCTGGAGCACGTCGTGGGGTGGGCCGCCTTCGGGGGGCTGCGCGTCGAAGTGGACGGCGGGGTGTTCGTCCCCCGGCGCCGGACGGAGTTCCTGGTCGAGCACGCGGTGGAGCTGGCCAGGCCGGGCGCCGTCTGCGTCGACCTGTGCTGCGGCTCCGGAGCGGCGGCCGCGGTCCTGCTCGACCGCGTCGAGGGCGCGGAGGTGCACGCCTCGGACATCGAGCCGGCGGCGGTCCGCTGCGCCCGTCGCAACGTCGAGCCGCGCGGCGGGCGGGTCCACGAGGGCGACCTCTTCGCCCCGCTGCCCGCGGAGCTGCGGGGCCGGGTCGAGATCCTGGTCGCCAACGTGCCGTACGTCCCCACCGGGGACATCGGACTGCTCCCTCCGGAGGCCCGCGACCACGAGCCGCGCGTCACCCTCGACGGCGGCCCGGACGGTCTCGACGTGCTGCGGCGGGTCGCGGCCGAGTCGCCGCGGTGGCTCGCGCCGGGCGGCCGGCTCCTGGTCGAGACGAGCGAGCGGCAGGCCGGTACCGCCGCGGAGGTGGTCGCCGCGTGCGGTCTGGAGGCACGCGTCCTGAGCTGCGAGGAGCGGTACGCGACCGTCCTCGTCGCCACCTGGGCCGGCTGACGGGGTCCGACACGGCAGCGGGGGGGCGGCGGGGGGGGGGGGGGGGGGGGGGGTGGGGGGGGGGGGAGGGCGGGGGGGGGGGGGGGGCCCCCCCCCCCCCCCCCCCCCCCTGCGCCGGGTCAGCCGTC
>NZ_JBVJMN010000115.1:0-6592 GCF_055584185.1 Streptomyces sp. NPDC104202
TTCCCCTGACAGGACTTTTGTCGGCCTCCAAGGACAAACAAGCCGGCGCACCGGCCACCGGGGCCGGCCCGGGCGCCGGGTACGCGCCCTCCCCTCCCCCCACCCCGTCAAGGAGTCCGCATGTCCGCCCCTCCTTCCGTCCGTCCCGGGAGCGCCGCGCCCCGGCGCCCCGCCCGTGCCCGCTCGGCCCCCCGCCGGCTGGGAGCGGTCCTCGTCGCGGGGGCCGCCCTCTCGTCCGTCCTCGTCGCCCTCTCCCCCGCCTCCTCCGCCGCGCCCCCGGCGGCCGCGGCGGAGGTCCCGACGGGCACGGTCACCGTCGTCAACGCCGGCAGCGGCAAGTGCCTCGACGCCCGGGCGGCCTCGACCGCCAACGGCACCGCCGTCCAGCAGTACGCGTGCAACGGCACCACCGCGCAGCGGTGGAACGTCGAGCCGACCTCGGACGGCCACGTCAGGATCGGCAGCCGGAACGACACCGCGCAGGTCGTCGACGTCAGCGACGTCTCCACCGCCGACAACGCCCGCGTCCACCTGTGGACGTACGGCGGCGGCCTCAACCAGCAGTGGCGGGCGGTCGACGAGGGTGACGGGACCTTCCGGCTCGTCAACCGCAACAGCGGCAAGTGCCTCGACGTGCCCGCGGCGTCCACCGCCGACGGCGTGCAGCTCGTCCAGTACGCGTGCAACGGCACGGCGGCCCAGCGCTTCAGGATCGCGCCGGTCGGCACCGCACCGGGCGACGTCGACCTGGGCCCGAACGTCGTCGTCCTCGACCCGTCGATGCCCTCCTCGACCGTGCAGGGCCGTCTGGACACCATCTTCCAGCGGCAGGAGACGAACCAGTTCGGCCAGGAACGGTACGCCGTCCTCTTCAAGCCGGGCACGTACAACAACGATGTCAACGTCGGCTTCTACACCCAGGTGATCGGCCTCGGGGCGTCGCCCGACGCGGTGACGATCAACGGCGCGGTGCACGTGGAGGCCGACTGGTTCCCGCCGCAGAACGCCACCCAGAACTTCTGGCGCGGGGCCGAGAACCTCTCCGTGACCCCCACCGGCGGCACCGACCGCTGGGCCGTCTCGCAGGCGTCGGCATACCGGCGGATGCACGTGCGCGGCAATCTGGAACTGAGTGACGGCGGCTGGTCCAGCGGCGGCTTCATGGCCGACTCCAAGATCGACGGCCAGGTGCGGTCGGGCACCCAGCAGCAGTGGCTGACCCGCAACTCGCAACTCGGTTCCTGGACGGGATCGAACTGGAACATGGTCTTCGTCGGCAGCCAGGGCGTCCCCGGCACCAGCTTCCCGAACCCGCCGTACACGACCGTCGACCGCTCCCCCGTCGTGCGGGAGAAGCCGTACCTCACCGTGGACGCCGCCGGCGCGTACAAGGTCGTCGTGCCCGCCCCGCGCACCGACTCGACCGGCGCGAGCTGGACGGCCGGCGGCACGCCCGCCGGGACGCAGCTCGGCATCGAGCGCTTCTTCGTGGTGAAGCCCGGCGCGACGGCCGCCCAGATCAACGCGGCCCTCGCCGAGGGCAAGGACCTCCTCGTCACCCCGGGCGTGTACCACCTGAACCAGACCCTGCGGGTGACCCGTCCGGGCACCGTCGTGCTCGGCCTCGGCCTCGCGACCTTCGTCCCGGACAACGGCGTCACGGCGATGACCGTCGCCGACGTCGACGGCGTGAAGATCGCCGGCGTCCTCTTCGACGCCGGCACGGTCACCTCGCCGTCCCTGCTGGAGCTCGGCCCCGCCGGGTCGTCCGCCTCGCACGCGACCGACCCGACCTCGCTCCACGACGTGTACTTCCGCGTCGGCGGCGCGGGCGTGGGCAAGGCCACCACCAGCCTCGTCGTCAACAGCGACCACGTGATCGGCGACCACCTCTGGGTCTGGCGCGCGGACCACGGGTCCGGGGTCGGCTGGACCGTGAACACCGCCGACACGGGTCTGGTCGTCAACGGCGACGACGTCACCATGTACGGCCTGTTCGTCGAGCACTACCAGAAGCACCAGACGCTCTGGGACGGCAACCGGGGCCGGACGTACTTCTACCAGAACGAGATGCCGTACGACCCGCCCAGCCAGGCGGCCTGGATGAACGGCACCACCCAGGGCTACGCCGCCTACAAGGTCGCCGACTCCGTCACCAGCCACCAGGCGTACGGGCTCGGCAGCTACTGCTACTTCAACGTCAGCCCCGGTGTCGCCGCCGAGCACGCCATCGAGGCGCCCCAGCGCCCCGACGTCCGGTTCCGGAACATGGTCACCGTCTCGCTCGGCGGAACCGGCACGATCCGGCACGTCGTCAACGACCGCGGCGGACCGTCCAACTCCTCCACCAACGTGGCGAACCTGGTGAGCTACCCGTGAACCGACTCCTCGTGCGCCTCCTCGGCCTGATGGCCCTCCTCCTCGGTCTCGGGGCCACCGCACCCGCCCACGCGGCGCCCGCCGCACCGGACTTCCGCGTGATCGCGTTCTCCAACGGCACCTGGGACGCGGCCCACATCGACTTCGTGAAGGAGGCCAACGACTGGTTCCCGCGGACCGCCGCGGCCCAGAACTTCTCCTACACCGCGACCACCGACTGGAACCTGCTCGCCGACGGCGGCGTCGACGCGTACGACGTCGTGCTCTTCCTCGACGACGCGCCCCGCAGCGCCGCCCAGCGGGCCGGGTTCGAGCGCTACATGCGCGCCGGCGGCGGGTGGCTCGGCTTCCACGTCTCGGCGTTCACCACCGACGCCTCCAGCTGGGACTGGTACCACCACCAGTTCCTGGGCAGCGGGAACTTCCGCTCCAACACCTGGGGGCCGACGACCGCGGTCGTCCGCACGGAGAACGGCTCCCATCCGGCCGCCGCCGGCCTGCCCGCGACGTGGACCTCCGCCGTCAGCGAGTGGTACAGCTGGTCGGACAACCTGCGGTCCAACCCGTCGATCAAGGTGCTCGCGTCGGTCGACCCCGTCAGCTTCCCGCTCGGCACGGACCCCGATCAGTCCTGGTACAGCGGTGACTACCCGCTCGTCTGGACCAACACGCAGTACCGCATGCTCTACGCCAACTTCGGCCACAACGCCATGAACTACTCCACGAACACCCGGCTCTCGTCGACCTTCGCGAGCCCCACCCAGAACCGTCTCCTGCTGGACGGCCTCCGGTGGCTCGCGGGCGTCGGCACCGCCCCGCCCGGCACCTTCCCCGGGGACTCGTGGTACGCGCTCGCCGCCGGTTCGAACGGACTCTGCGTCGACGCCCGGGCCGCGGGCACGGCCGACGGCACCGCCGTCCAGCAGTACACCTGCAACGGCACCCAGGCCCAGCAGTTCCGCTTCACCCCCACCGGCGACGGCTACAGCCGCATCGGTGTCCGCAACGCCCCGCAGCAGGTCGTCGACGTCTCCGGCCGGTCCTCCGCCGACGGCGCGCCGCTCCAGCTGTGGGCGTACGGGGGCGGCGCCAACCAGCAGTGGCTGCCGGTGGGCGAACCGTCCGGCCGCTACCACTTCGTCGCCCGCCACAGCGGCAGGTGCCTCACCGCGGGCGGCTCCGCCACGACCGGCGTCCAGCTCGTGCAGCGCGCCTGCGACGGATCCCCGTCGCAGAGCTTCCGCCCGACCGCGGTTCCCTGACGGGCGCGCGGTCGGCCCCCGCGTCAGGTCCCGGCGCGCTCCCCGAAGGGTGAGCCGGACGGCGACGCGGGGGCCGGCCCCTGCCCGGGCCCTCGGTCGGGCCCGCGGCCGAACGAGCGCCGGTAGGTCCGGGGGCTGACGCCGGTGGTGCGTTTGAACCGGTCGCGGAAGGCCGTCGACGAGCCGAAGCCGACCTGGGTGCCGATCCGTTCGACGGAGTGGTCGGTGGTCTCCAGCAGGTGCTGGGCCCGGCGGATCCGGGCGCGGTGCAGCCACTGGAGCGGGGTCGTCCCGGTCTGGTCGCGGAAGCGCCGGATGAGGGTCCGCGTGCTGGTGCCGGAGCGGCCGGCGAGGTCGGCGAGGGTGAGGTCGCTGCCGAGGTTCTCGCGCAGCCAGTCGAGCAGCGCGTCGAGGTCGGAGCCCCGGGGCGTGGGAACGTGATCGTGGACGATGAACTGCGCCTGTCCGCCCTCGCGTTCGAGCGGCATCACCGAGAGGCGCGCGGCATCGGCGGCGACCGCCGATCCGTAGTCGCGCCGGATCATGTGCAGGCACAGGTCCAGGCCCGCGGCCGCTCCGGCCGAGGTGAGGAACTGCCCGTTGTCGACGTACAGGACGTCCGGGTCGACGTCGACGGCCGGATGCCTCTCCGCCAGCAGGCCGGCGGCGACCCAGTGGGTCGTGGCACGCATCCCGTCGAGGAGCCCCGTGGCGGCGAGCGGGAAGGTGCCGGCGCAGACCGAGGCGATGCGCGTCCCCTCGGCGGCGGCCGCCCGCAGGGCGTCCCGCACGGCGGACGAGAGCGGCGCCGTGGGGTCGGCGACGCCCGGCACGATGATCGTGTCGGCGCCCCTGAGCCCCTCCAGACCCCAGGGTGCGCGCAGCGTGAAGGCCCCCGCGTCGACCTCCTCGCGCTCGGCGCAGACCCGCACGCGATAGGCGGGGCGCCCGTCGGGCAGCCGGGTCCGCTCGAAGACCTCGATCGGCGTGGACAGGTCGAACGGGATCACCCGGTCCAGCGCCAGGACGGCGACGGTGTGCATGGCCCGAACCCTTCTCCCCGAGGCAGGGCCTGAGCGCGTCCGCCTCCGTGACACCCCATGTCAACGCAGTTCTACGTCGTCAGGCAGGGCGTGGCAATTTCCCGGGGAAAGTCGTCGCTCCTGCCACTGGGCGATCACCGCGCCGGCCGGTTGACTCGGGGCGTCACCGGAAGACCGGCACCCGAAGGAACCGCATGCACGTCCAGATCGTCCTGTTCGACGGCTTCGACCCCCTCGACGTCGTCGCCCCCTTTGAGGTCCTCCACGCCGGCGGCCTCGCGTCCGACGGCGCGGTGACCGTGGAACTCGCCTCGGCGGAGGGGCCCCGGGAGGTCGTCAGCGGTACGGGAGGGCTGACGCTGCGGGCCACCGCCGCACTCGACCCGCTCCGCGCCGACCTGCTGCTGGTGCCGGGGGCCTCGGGCCGCACCGGGGACCCCGACGCGCTCCCGGGAGACGAGGCGGGCACCGGCGCGGGGCGGCAGGACGAGTCCATCCCGGTGCTCCTCGGCCGCACGCTGGCCACCGAGCTGCCCGCCCTCCTCAGGACGGCGATGGACGACCCCGCCACGACGGTCGCCACGGTCTGCGGCGGCTCCCTCGTCCTGGCCATGGCAGGTCTGCTGGAGGGCCGGCACGCGACCACCCACCACCTGGGCCTGGACCTGCTGGACGCCACCGGCGCCCACGCCGTCCGCGCCCGCTTCGTGGACGACGGCGACCTCGTCACCGGCGCCGGCGTCACCTCCGGGCTCGACCTGGGCCTTTATCTGCTGGAGCGCGAGGTGGGACCGCGTGTCGCGCACGCCGTCGAGGAGCTGTTCGCCCACGAGCGGCGCGGCACCGTCTGGCGCGCCCGCGGCCCGGTCCCCGTCGCCTTCTGAAACGCCCCGGCCCGCCCGGAGAGGGCACTCCTCTCCCCCGGCACCGCCCCTCTCCGGAAGGAAGCGCACCACCATGTCCGTCGAAGGAACCTGGAACCTGTCCGTCTCCACCCCCCTCGGCACGGTCGAGGCCGTGGTCGAACTACGGGAGCGGGACGGCGTCCTGACCGGAACCGCCCGCGGCACCGGTGAGGAGGTACCCCTCGGCGAGATCAGGCTCGACGAGCACCGGCTCACGTGGAAGCTGGCGGTCACCAAGCCGATGCGGCTGAACCTCGCCTTCGACGTGGTCGTCGACGGCGACACCCTCGCCGGCACCTCCAAGGCCGGCAGGCTTCCGGCCTCGAAGGTCACCGGGAGGCGCAGCAGGGTTCGGGGAGGCCGGGCGTGAACAAGATCCTCCTGTCCCTGCACGTCCTGGCCGCCCTCGTGGCCGTCGGGCCGGTCACCGTCGCCGCGAGCATGTTCCCCCCGGTGCTGCGCCGCGCCCTGGCTCCGTCCGCCGAGGGGGACGGCGACGCCCTGCCGACGCTCCGGACGCTGCACCGGATCTGCCGGGTCTACGCGACCGCCGGGGTCGCCGTACCCGTCTTCGGTCTCGCCACGGCCGCCGGCCTCGGCGTCCTCGGCGACTCGTGGCTGATCCTCTCGATCCTGCTCACCACCGCGGCCGCCGGCGTCCTGGCCCTGCTGATCCTTCCCGCCCAGGACGACGCCCTGGCCGAGGCGGGCGGCACGGTGACGGCGGCCCCCTCGTCGGCACCGGGCCGTCTGGCCCTGCTCACCGGTGTGTTCAACCTGCTCTGGGCCACGGTCACCGTGCTCATGATCGTCCGGCCCGGCTCCACGACGGGGGTGTGACGGCGCCGCCGCGCTCCTCGCACCCTCCGCTCACCCCGAGGTCACGGTCCGGCGGCCGGCGATCGGCCCGTTCCCGCCGGGACACGGAGCGGGGGGGGGGGGGACAGAACGAGGGGAACGGGGGTGCTTGCAGGGATGGGAGGGGTGCCAGCTTGTACCAGCG
>NZ_JBVJMN010000116.1:0-6182 GCF_055584185.1 Streptomyces sp. NPDC104202
GACCACCCCCCCCCCCCCCCCCCCCCCCCCCCCCCCCCCCCCCCCCCCCCCCCCCCCCCCCCCCCCCCCCCCCCCCCCCCCCCCCGCGGCCGTTCTCGCTCACGGGGGAGGTGGGGCCTTGGCCTTCGGCAGGATCTCCGTGGTGACGAAGGCGATCACCGCGGCGAGGATGACGACGGGGATCATCGCGGTGCCGCCGAGGAGGAGGACGACGAGGACGACGCTGCTGACGGGCAGGCGGAGGGTGGCGGCGGTGGCGGCCGCCATGCCGGCGGCCAGGGCGGGGACGAGGCCGAGGCCGGGCAGGGGGGCCAGCAGGACGCCTGCGGCGGCTCCGAGGAAGAGGGCGGGGAAGACGAGGCCGCCGCGGAGGCTGCCCAGACAGAGGGCGTACGCGGTCCCCTTGAGGAGGAGGACGGCGACGAGGGCGCCGACCCCCCAGGCGTGCGGATCGGCGGCCAGCTGTCCCAGGGTGGCCTGGCCCGACAGGGCCACGTCGGCGGGGGAGCGGTCGGTCAGCAGGGCGTAGAGCGCCGCGCAGGCCGCCGCGGCGAGGGCGCAGAGCGCGGTGCGGGCGACCACGCCTGCGGCGACGAAGGCGGCGACGCGGCGGGCCGTCCTCAGGAGCGGGTGCAGGAGGACGGCGACGGCGAGGGCGATCGGGATCGTCCAGAGCACGTCCCCGACGTCCAGCGCGGGGAAGGGCGTCGGCAGGCGGAGGGAGAGGCTGCCGGTCTGCAGCCCGGTCCAGCGACCGAAGCCGGTGAAGACCAGGGCTCCGACGCCGCTGGAGAGCAGCGCCGGCAGCATGACCGCGAACAGCCGGGGGCCGCCGGCGCCCGCCACCTCCATCAGGAGCACCGCGGCGACCAGCGGGTTGCCGAAGATCGCGGCGATGGCGGCCGCGGCGCCCGCCGCGCCGAGCAGCGCGGTCGTGGCGGGCGTGGCCGGACCACGCGTCAGGTCCCGGACGAGCAGGGCCAGCCCGCCGCCGAGGGCGATGAGCGGCGCCTCCGGTCCCAGGACGGCGCCGAGCGGCAGGGACGCGGTCGCGGCGATCACGACGCCGGGCAGCAAGGCCGGTGAGGCGCCGCCGGCGTGCAGGCCGGACGCCGGGACCTGGCCACCGCCGCCGGGAAGGCGCGCGGCGACCAGTCCGACGACGGCCCCCGCGACCAGCAGGAGGGGCAGCGGCCACCACCAGGGCGGGGTGTCCCAGCCCAGGTCGTGCGGCAGGTCGGCCCACAGCAGGTGTTCGAGTTCGTGCAGCCCGACGAGGAACCAGAACGCGACGAGCGAGACCGGGACGCCGATCAGGGCGGAGACGGTGAGGACCTTGAGGTAGCCGGGGGCGAGGAGCAGGTCGCGCAGCCGGTCCGCCTCCGGGGGCTGCTCCCCGCCGCCGGGTTCCTCCGGGCGGGTGTCGGTCTCCGCCATGGACGGCCTCCTCGGTCGCCGCTCAGGACTTCTTCGCGGCGGGCGGCCGGGAGCCGGCGGTCTTCTTCGTGCCGGAGGCGCTCCGCTTGGTCCCGGTGGCGGTCCGCGCGGTCCTGGCGGACGCGCTCTTGCGGCGCGGCGGGGCCTTCGCCGGTTCCGCCTCCGGTGCCCCGGCGGCCGGCGCGGGCTTCTCCCGCCCGCTCTCCCGGGCCTTGCGGGCCCGTGCGGTCGGCCACGTGAACTCGATCTCCAGCTCGATCTCCCCGTTGCCGACCTCGACCTCCACCTCGGTGCGGAGGTCCTCGGGGATGTGGAGGCTCAGCGTCCCCTGGCCGTATTCCAGTTCGACGTCGCCGCCTTCCCGCAGCGCCGCCGCGAGCGCGGCGAGCTGGTCGGCCGCCTCCAGGCGTGTCATCGAGCGCTTCTGCTCGAACTTGAGGTCCTTCATCGAAGGTCTCCGATCAGGGAGGAAGGGTGGATATCGCCCATTGTGATCCCGGGTGCGGGATCCGACATCCGCGCGGGGTCGCACCGCCCCCGGCCGGGGCTCATCCCGTCAGCTGGTACAGGCTCCGGCCGACGAGCCACAGCCCGAGGAGGAGGCAGAGCAGGACGATCGCCTGGTCCTTGTGGCGCGACAGCCACCCCCGCAGCCGCGTCAGGTCCCGCTGTGCGTCCTCCGGCGCGAAGACCGTGTACAGCTCCATGGCCAGCAGGGTGGAGGTGGCCAGGACGCAGAAGCCGAGGAGCGCCAGGAAGGACTGGACGTGCGAGGCGTCGGCCTTCACCACGGTGGCGGCCGCGGCGCTCACCATGCCCCAGGGCTGGAGGAGGACGGCAAGCCCGGCCGCCGACCACCCGGTGGCCTGGTCCATCCGCGAGGTCAGGGAACGTCCGGACCCCTCGTCGTCCGCGGCCCGTTGCTCGCTCCCGGCCGCCCTGGACGCAGCGGACGCGGCGGCGATGCGGCGGCTGCGGCGGCGCCGGTGCTCGCTGTAGACGATCAGACTCAGGCCGATGACCAGCGTGGCCGCGAGGGCGGCGAGCGACGGCGGCGAGCGGGGCGCCGGCGGCTGTCCGCCCGTGAAGAGCAGGACCATGGCGATCACGGCGACGAGGCAGGCGAGCCAGGCCGCGATGAAGGCCAGCCCCTTGTACACCCCGCGGGGCGCGGAGAGCACCAGCACCAGCGCCATGCCCGGCAGCGGGTAGAGCGCGATGGCCAGGCCGATGAGGAACAGGTCGAGGACCACGGGCGCTCACCACCCCGCGCCGACGCCTGCCGTGCCCGGCCCGGTCAGCTCGCGAGGACCTTCGCCTTGGCCTGGGCGAACTCGGCCTCCGTGATGGCGCCGCTGTTCTTCAGCTCGGCGAGCCGCGACAGCTCCTCCGCGTGCCCGCCGCCCCCGCCTGTCCCGGCCGTCTCGCGCACGTAGGACCGGAACTGCTCCTGGTTCTCCTGCACCCGCTTCAGCTCGCGCTCGCCCATGGACCGCCCGCGGGCGATCAGGTACACGAACACGCCCAGGAACGGCAGCAGGATGACGAAGACCGTCCACCCGGCCTTGCCCCAGCCGCCCAGCTCGTCGTCGCGGAAGATGTCTCCGATGATGCGGAACAGCAGCATGAACCACAGGACCCACAGGAAGAGCATCAGCATGGTCCAGAACATGTTGAGCAGCGGGTAGTCCACTGCCAGGTTCACCATCGAGTCCTTCATCGCCGATCTCCTGCCGGTCGTGACGGGCCGCGGGCACCCCTGCGGGCAGCCGCGGTCCGGCGGTCGAACTGCCTCCAGGGTGCGCCGCGTCGGGGCGCACCGCATTCCGGGCGGGAACCGGCCCCGCGCCCCGTCACCCGATCGGCGGTGCGGCGGGGCCGCCGCACCGGTGACGCCCCGGCGCGCCTGCCGTGTGGGGCCCGGGCGGCCGGGGACAGTGACCGCCCGCCGGAAGCGCGTGGCGCGGCCACGCCGTGCCGTGCGACCGAGAGGGGAAACGTGGACGGGAATCCGGGCAGCCGTCGGTCGGCGGTCTTCACCGCGGTGCACGCGGTGATGTCGCTGGCGGCCGTGCTGGCTGCCTACTACCTGCTGCCGCTGGACTCGTCCTTCAGCGCGAGCACCGTCGCGGTGCTCGTCGCCGGCGTCGTCCTCGTGGCGCTGCTCATCGCCTGGCAGGTGCGCACGATCATGCGGGCCGCGCGCCCGGGACTGCGGGCCGTCGCGGCCGTGGCGACGGCGCTGCCCTTCTTCGTGGCGCTCTTCGCCGCGACGTACTTCCTGCTGGGCCGCAGCGAACCGGCGAGCTTCACCGAGCCGATGTCCCGCACCGACGCCCTCTACTTCACGATGACCGTGTTCAGCACGGTCGGCTTCGGCGACATCAGCCCGCGCACCGAGGTGGCGCGGCTGCTGACCACGGGACAGATGACGGCCAACTTCCTGCTGATCGGCGTGGCGGCCCGCTTCGTGCTGGGCGCGGTCCAGGAGGGCCGGCGGCTGCGCAGCCTGGAGTCGGAGGGCGAGGGGTCCGACGGGCCTCCCCTCGCGCCGTGAGGCGGGGCCCGGCGGCCCGGGAACGGGCGTCGGTGCGATCCGGGGCCGCTCTCCCCGGAGGTCCCCGGCCGGGTGCCCCGGTGGTTCAGGACGCCGGCAGGTCCTCGGCGGGCAGCCGGCCCGCCCGTACGGCGTCGACGAGGGCCTGGTGGTCGCGCTCGTTCTGGTCGGCGTACGCCTCGGCGAAGGTCACGAGCGCCCGGTCGAAGGAGTCGCCGCCGCCGAGGTACGAGGCGATCGCGATCCGGTCGCCGGACCGCGCGTGCGCGCGGGCCAGGGTGAGCCCGCACATGTCGCCGAAGGCCACCATGCCCCGGGGGAGCATCCGCTCCGGTTCGGCGATGCCCTTCCAGTCGCGCAGCTGGCGCACGTAGAAGTCGCGCCGCCGGCCGTCGATCCCGTCCACGCGCTCCCAGCCGAGGAGGATGTCGCTGGTGGCCTGCATCAGCCGCTGGCCGGAGACGACCCGCTCGCCCTGGTTGCGGTACGCGCTGGCGCCCGCGTACGGGGCGAGGACGGAGGTGTCCGCCTCCTTGGCCTGGAGGAAGAGCGGGTCCCGGTCGTCACGGCCGAGCAGCAGGAAGATCCAGCAGCGGGTGCCGACACTGCCGACCCCGACCACCTTGCGGGCGACGTCGGCGAGGCGGTAGTCCGCCAGGAGGGTGCGCCGGTCGGAGGGGAGGGTGTCGCCGTACCGCTCGATGAGGCGGCGGAACTGGCGTTCCAGGGCGGTGCGCTGGAGCTCGGGCAGCAGGTCGGACACCGGCACGAGCAGCGGGGGGTCGGCCGCGATCACCGGCCGGCCGCCGGCCGTCGCGGTGAGCCGGTCGAAGGCCTGCAGACTGTCGCGGGTACGGGCCTTCGCCAGGGCGCGGCTCAGGTTCCTGCGGCCGCGCTTGGCGAGCAGGTCCTTGGTCAGCGCCTCCAGCCGGGCCTCGTCGATCTTCGCGTACCAGACGTCGATGGTGCGCATGGCGGCGAAGCGGCTCATCGCCTCGCGGTAGGCGCGGACGGTGTGGCGGACGATCCGGGCGCGCTCGGCGTCGTCGAAGCCGTTCGCCCGGGCGGCGATGACGAGGCTCGCCGCCAGCCGCTTCACGTCCCACTCCCAGGGGCCGGGGAGCGTCTCGTCGAAGTCGTTGATGTCGAACATCAACTGCCGCTCCGGCGAGGCGAGGAGGCGGAAGTTCAGCATGTGCGCGTCCCCGCAGAGCTGGGCCGTGAGCCCGGAGCGGGGCGTGCCGGCCAGGTCGGAGGCCATGATCGCGGCGGCGCCCCGGTAGAAGCGGAAGGGCGACTCGGTCATGCGGCCGTAGCGGATCGGGACGAGCTCCGGAACGCGGGTCGCCGACTGCGCCTCCAGGATCGTCAGCGGGTCGGTCCGGCCGGCGGGCGGACGGTACTCGGCGTGGCTCGACCGGGGGGCGCGCCGCCGCGCCTTCCGGCCGAGTGCCGCGCGTTCCTCGGGGGTGGCGCGGTGGGCCGCGCGCAGCGCACTGGTCGCTTTCCGGGCCATCGGAAGCCCTCCTGTCTGGCTCTGGTACCGGCCGTCGGGATGTCCCGGGGGAGACCCGGGCGCGGTCAGTCGGCGGCGCGCGTCCAGCTGGAGCACAGGGCCCAGATGATGAACGCGTTCATCGCCAGCAGGGTGATCGCCCATCCCGGCTGGTAGGGCAGCCAGAGGAAGTTGGCGATCATGCTGAGGCCGGCCAGGCAGATGCCCGCCGCCCGCGCCCAGTTCGCCCGCAGGAACAGGCCCACGCCGGTCAGCGCGACGACGACCCCGAGGGCGAGGTGGATCCAGCCCCAGGTGGTCAGGTCGAACTCGAAGACGTAGCTGCCGACCCGGGCGTAGACGTCGTCCTCGGCGATGGCCGCGATGCCCTGGAGGACGGCCAGGACGCCCGAGAGGGTCAGCAGGACCGCGGCGAAGACGGTGCCGCCGCCCGCGAGGCCGCCGCCTCCCGACCGGTGCGCCGCACCGGTGCGGCCCTGTCCCGCGGTGGGTGTGTGCCGGCTCATGGACGTCACCTCGCAGCGTGCGGTCCCCGGGTTCTCCCTTCGAGTATCACGGCCGCCGGGCCGGTGTGCTCGGCGGCGGGCGGGGGGGGGGGGGGGGGGGGGGGGGGGGGGGGGGAAGGGGGGCGGGGGGGGGGGGGGGGAGGGGGGAGGGGGGGGGGGAGGGAAG
>NZ_JBVJMN010000117.1:0-5947 GCF_055584185.1 Streptomyces sp. NPDC104202
CCCCACTCCCCCCCCCCCCCCCCCCCCCCCCCACCCCGCCCCCCCCCCCCCCCCTTCCCCCCCCCCCCCCCCCCCCCCCCCCCCCCCCCCCCCCCCCGGACCTGTGGCACCCGGAGGGTCATCCGGGCCATTCGACGAGCAGGTTCCGGGGGCCGCGGAAGGAGACGTTCGCCGGGAAGTCGAAGTCCTGGTCCTCCACGAGCCGCATGCCCGGTGCCCGCTGCGCCAGCAGGTCGAGGGCGATCCGGGCCTCCATCCGCGCCAGCGGGGCCCCGATGCAGTAGTGGATGCCCTTGCCGAAGGCGAGGTGGCGGCGGGCGTCCCCCCGGTGGATGTCGAACGTCTCGGGCGCCTCGAAGTGCTCCGGGTCCCGGTTGGCCGCGCCGAGCAGGATCAGCACCTTGGCCTGGGCGGGGATCTCGACACCGCCGACGTCCACCGCCCTGGTGGTGATGCGCCGCCAGGCGGGAATGCTGCTGTCGAACCGGAGGATCTCCTCGACCGCCTTGGAGATGAGGCTGCGGTCGGCGCAGATCGCGGCCCACTGCTCGGGATTGTTCAGCAGCTGGCGTATCGCGTTCCCGGTGAAACTCGTCGTCGTCTCGTGGCCGGCGAAGCTCAGGCCGTAGGCGACGTTGGTGATGTCTTCGAGCGACAGGCCCTCGGGGTTTTCCTGATGGATCCGAATCAGGTCGCTGGTGAAGTCGTCGACCGGTTCCGCGGCTCGCTTGGCGACGAAGTTCTCGCAGTATTCCCAGTAATGCGTCATGTTCGTGGCGATCTCGCGCTGCTCGTCCGCGCTCGGGCGTCCCCAGCTGAAGGCGATGCGGTTCCCGCACCAGCTCTTCAGCATGTCCATGTCCTCGTCCGGGAAGCCGATGAACGTGAAGATCATGTATGCCGGAAGCGGATAGGTCAGCGCGTTGACCAGGTCCACCTGCCCGGGCGTGATGGCGTCCACCAGTTCCGTGGCCTTGGCCCACACCTTCGGCTCCAGCAACGCGATCCGACGCGGCGAGAAGCCGGTCATGTTGTGCTTGCGGATGCGGGTGTGCCTCGGCGGGTCGCAGTCCGACATCACCGGGTAGGCGCGGAATCCTTTCTTCAGAATCTCCTGCGCCTCTCCCGAGAGAGGGAAGACCGGCTTCTGGCCGACCCGCGCCGAGAAGGTCCCCGGGTCCTTGAGGACGGCCTCGATGTCGTCGTACCGGGTGATCACCCACATGTCGATGGACGAGGCGTAGAACGCCGGCGCCTCCTCCCGCACCGCACTGTGAATCGGATACGGATCGGCGATGTAGGCGTCACCAAGCGGGTCGAAACCGTGATGCACAGGGCAGCCGGCCGTTTCGTTCATCTGCGCCATTGCGAAACCTCCATGACTTGGTACTCCAAGTCTGCGCCATGACCGTCGAATTGAAAACGAAGGAATAGTGAGGTGCGTTATGGAATTCCCTCATGACTGAACGGATCAGCCTTCGCAGGCTGCACGCGTTCGTGGCGTGCGCCGAGGCCGGAACCATGACGGGCGCGGCACGGCAGCTCTTCGTGACCCAGGGCGCGGTGTCGGTCGCCATCTCCCAGCTGGAACGGCAGATCGGCGTGCAGCTGCTCCTGCGCTCCAAGGCGAAGGGGCTCACGCTGACCGAGGCCGGCCGGCTCCTCCTGCCCGAGGCCCGCTCCCTGCTCGCCCGGGCCGACGCGCTCCAGGCAGGCATGCGCGACCTGGGGAACGCCCCTTCGGGCAGCCTGGTGATCGGCTGCTTCACCACCATCGCCCCGTTCCTCCTGCCCCGTGTCCTGGAGGAGTTCCGGGCCGCCCGCCCCCAGGTGACCCTGGACTTCGTGGAGGGGTCCCTCACCGACCTGCAGCAGCTCCTGCTCGACGGGGCGTGCGAGCTGGCCGTCCTCTACGGCGTCGACATCCGGGCCGGCATCGAGTACGAGACGCTGTACGCGACCCAGCCCTACGTCCTGCTGCCGCCCGGCCATCCGCTGGCGGAGCAGGAGGAGATCCGCCTCGCCGACCTCGCCGACCACGACATGATCGCGCTCGACGTCCCGCCCAGCCTGCGCTACTTCAACGAGGTGCTGAGCTCCGCCGGGGTGTCCCCGCGCATCCGGCACCGCACGGAGAGCTTCGAGATGGTGCGCAGCCTCGTCGCCCGGGGCGCCGGCTACTCGCTGCTCATACAGCGCCCCCTCGCGGACGTCAGCTACGAGGGGCGCGGCCTGGTGATCCGCCGGATCAAGGACGAGATACGGCCGCTGGACGTCGTCCTGGCGCGTCCGGCGGGTGTCCGGCTGACACGTCGGGCGGCGGCGTTCAGTGCGTTCTGCCGCGCGTCGGCGCCTCACCGCTAGGGCCTGTCGTCACCATCCCCTCGTTGCCCGAAGGGCGGCCCTGCGGCGTCTGGTGCGTGCTCTCGGTGTGCCGGGTGGAAGTGCTCGTACTGGACGTACTCGCGCTTTCGCCCGGTGCGGCGAGAGCGCGTGCCAGGCGTCGCGGGGCAGAGGGGATTTCGACGGCAGGCCCTAGGTGTATTGACCCGCAGGGTTGTTGACGCGGGTGATGGGCGGGTGTCCGTCGAGTGCGGTGTGGCAGCGGTGGTGGTTGTAGGTGTGGAGGAAGTCTGCCAGGGCTTCGGTGCGCTCGGTGTTTGAGGTGTAGGGCCGGATGTAGGCCCATTCGTCGAGCAGGGTGCGGTTGAAGCGTTCGACTTTGCCGTTGGTCTGTGTCCGGTAGGGCCGGGTGAGTTTGCCGGTCGCGCCGAGGTCGGTCAGGACGTTCTTCCAGGCCAGGCCCTTGCGGTAGGCCCAGGCGTTGTCGGTCAGGACCCGTTCGATGCGGGTGATGCCCTGGCTGTGGAAGAACGCGGCCGCGCGGGCCAGGAAGGCCGCGCAGGTCGCGACTTTCTCGTCCGGGTGGATCTCGCTGTAGGCGAGGCGGGAGTGGTCGTCGATGGCGGAGTGGACGTAGTCGAAACCCACGCTGCTGCGGGTGACCCGGCCGGCCTGGCGTCCCAGGGTCCGGTGGCCGCCGCCGTCGGGGATCCGGCCGAGTTTCTTCACGTCGACATGGACGAGTTCGCCGGGTCGTTCGCGTTCGTAGCGGCGGATCACCGTGCCGGTCGGGCGGTCCAGCCAGGCCAGCCGGTTGAGCCGGTGGCGGGTCAGGATCCGGTGGACCGTCGAGGCGGGCAGGCCCAGGATCGGGCCGATCCGTGCGGGGCCGAGTTTGCGGGTTCGCCGCAGCTCGCAGACGCGGTCCTCGACCGCGGCCGCGGTCCGGTGCGGGGTGGTGCGTGGCCGGCTCGACCGGTCGTGCAGGCCCGCATCTCCCTCGGCCCGCCACCTGCGGATCCACTTGTGGGCCGTGGCCCGGGAGATGCCCATTTCCGCGGCCACATGGGCGACCGGACGGCCTGAGCGGATTCCTTCGACCAGCAGTCTCCTACCGAAGACGGTCAGCCGGGCATTACGGTGGGGCACGAAGACCTCCGGGCGGTGAGTTCCTAGACAGCTCCCACCACACCGGAGGTCTTCGCCATGTTCAAGACCAGACCAGTGTCAACAACGCTCGTGATCAATACACCTAGGCCGTCGGCGTGCGGTCACCCGTACCGTCCCCGTTCCTCACGCGTACTCCCCCGCTCCGTGTACGGAACAGGGGAGTACGGGTGAGGCCGGCGCCGGGGCGGTGCCCACCTGGGGCAGGGGCCGCGGGCGCCGTCCCGCTACGGCGTGAGGCGGACGAATCCGGCGGACGCCCCGCCGAGGGCCGCGACGAGGCGGTCCACCACGGCCTCGGGGACCTCGGTGTCGACGGACATGACCGCCGTCGCCAGGCCGCCGGACCGGGCGACCTCCATGTCGGCGATGTTGACGCCGGCACCGCCCAGGATCTGTCCGACCTTGCCGATGGCCCCGGGTTCATCGGCGTACCAGAGGACGAGCATGCGGTCCGTCAGGTTCAGGTCGATGTCGCACCCGTCGATCCGGACCAGTCGGTGGGCGCCCTTCCGGGCGGACAGGGCGCCGGCGACCGCAAGGGGCCTGCCGTCCGGCAGCACGCCGCGCAGGGCGATGGCGTTGCGGTGGTCCGGGCTCTCGGAGCCGGTCGAGAAGGTCACGGACATGCCGATGTCGCGTGCGAGGTCCGACGCGTTCACCAGCGAGGGCCTGGTGGGGACGAGCGCCGCAAGGGTCCCACGGAGCGCGGCGGCCTCCAGGACCGTGACGTCGTGCCGGGTCACCTCGCCGCGGACCTCGATCTCCAGCCGCGTGGCCTTCTGACGCCCCGCGAGCTCGGTGAAGACGTGACCGAGGTCGTCGGCGAGTGCCAGGTAGGGGTGAACCTCCTCCGCGACGGGGCCTCCCGGGGCGTTCACCGCGTCGGGTACGAGCTCTCCCGCGAGGGCCCGGCGCACCGAGTGGGCGACGGAGGTCCCGGCCTTCTCCCGGGCCTCGTGCGTGGAGGCGCCGAGGTGGGGGGTGACCACCACGTTGCCGAGGCCGAACAGCGGGGAGGCGGTGCACGGCTCCACCGCGAAGACGTCGAGCCCGGCCCCCGCGACGCGTCCGTCCTTCAGCGCGGCAGCCAGCGCCTCCTCGTCCACGATGCCGCCGCGGGCCACGTTGACGATCCGTACCGACCGCTTGACGAGGGCGAGCTCCCGCTCGCCGACGAGGCCCACCGTCTCCGGTGTCCTCGGCACGTGCACGCTGACGAAGTCGGACTCCCGCAGGAGCCGGTCGAGCGGGACGAGACGCGCACCGGCGTGCAGGGCCCGCTCCTCCGTGGCGTACGGGTCGTGCGCGAGGATCCGCATGCCGAACGCGGACATCTTCCGGGCCACCAGGGTGCCGACGCGGCCGAGACCGATGACGCCGAGGGTCTTGGCGGCCAGTTCGACGCCGATGTACCTCTGGCGGGCCCACTCCCCGCTCTTGAGCGAGAAGTCGGCCTGCGGGATGGTGCGGGCCGTGGACAGCAGCAGCCCGCAGGTGAGTTCGGCGGCGCTGACGACGTTGCAGGAGGGGGCGTTGACGACCAGCACGCCGGCCTTCGTGGCCGCCGGGACGTCGACGGTGTCCAGGTCGGCGCCGGCCCGCGCGACGACCTTGAGCCGGCGTGCGGCGTCGATCACCTGGGGGTCCACACGGGTGGCACCGCCCACCAGAAGGGCGTCGGCGTGGGCGACGGCGGACAGCAGGGCCGGCCGGTCGGTGCCGTCGCAGTACCGGATGTCGACGTCCGGACCCAGCGCGGTGACCGTGCTGGGCGAGAGCTCTTCGGCGATGAGGACAAGGGGCTTGGCCATGGGGAGGGACTCGATCCGTGTGAGGCTCGCGGGACGGAAAGGGCGGATGGGGGCGGATGGAGCCTGATCCGGCGTCGGAGGGGCTCAGGTCTGGGACGGCACGGGCACGGCGTCCACCACCAGGTGGTCCGCCGCGAGCGGGGCGTGGTCGCGCGCACCGCCGGGCAGGCCCAGGCTGTCGAACACCTCGCGGTCCGCGATGCGGTACTCGCCGAGGGCCTCCGGGAGGTCGTCCTCGTAGAAGACCGCTTCGACCGGGCAGACCGGCTCGCAGGCACCGCAGTCGACGCACTCGTCCGGCTGGATGTACATCTTGCGCGGGCCCTCGTAGATGCAGTCGACCGGGCACTCCTCCAGGCATGCCTTGTCCTTGATGTCCACGCAGGGTCGAGCGATGACGTAGGCCATGGGATCTCCTCCGGTGTGGGTGGTCCGTCGGGGTGTCAGCCGACGACGGACCAGGTGTCGTTGCCCGCGAGCAGCGCGGCGAGGTCGCTCTTCCCGTACCGCTCCACCGCGGCGTCGAGCTGGTCGGCCATGAGGGTGTCGTAGACCGGTCGTTCGATGGAGCGGAAGACGCCGATGGGGGTCTGGTGGAGGGTGTCGGGGTCGGCGAGGCGGGA
>NZ_JBVJMN010000118.1:0-5767 GCF_055584185.1 Streptomyces sp. NPDC104202
CCTCTCCCTCTCTTTAGCCCACCACTACCTGGACCCCCCCCCCCCCCCCCGCCCCCCCCCCCCCCCCCCCCCTCCCCCCCCAGCCGGACAGCACCACCCACGGGCTGGAGGGCGCGCGCGGCGCCGACGTCGACGGCGTCCGTGTGCACTCGGTGCGGCTCTCGGGCCTCCTGGCCCACCAGGAGGTGCTGCTCGGCGGCGAGGGGGAGACCCTCACCGTGCGCCACGACTCGCTGCACCACTCCAGCTTCATGCCGGGCATCCTGCTGGGCGCCCGCCGCGTGACCACCGCTCCGGGCCTCACCTTCGGCCTGGAACACTTCCTGGACCTGGGCTGACGGTCATGGGCGGAAAGATCACGTACGTCTTCCTCGCCACCGTCCTCGTCCTCGTCTTCGGGGTGGTGGCGATGGAGGGCGTCCTGCTCCTCCTGACGGGCGAGCCGGCCGCCATGGGCATGGGCGCCGTGGCGTTCCTGCTCCCCGCGGTCGGCGGCTGGTTCCTCTGGAAGAACACCAGCTTCGCGCGCCGGGCCAACCGCCTGGCCGCGGAGCTGGAGGCCGAGGGCGGCCTGCCCGTCGACGAGCTGAAGCGCACCGAGGGCGGTCGCATCGACCGCGACTCGGCCGACGAGGTCTTCGCCCGGCGCAAGGCCGAGACGGAGGACTCGCCCGAGGACTGGCGCTGCTGGTTCCGGCTCGCGGTCGCCTACCACGACGCCCGCGACACCCCCCGGGCCCGCAAGGCGATGCAGCGGGCCATCACGCTCCACGAGGGGCGTGCGGTCAGCGCGTAGCGTCCGCGACGCCGTACTCGGCGTTCCACGCCTCGACCGTGTCGGCCGCCCGGTCGAAGGCCTCCACACGGGAGAGGAAGTCGGCGTTGTGGTCGGTGAGCAGCTGGAGCTGCTCACCGACCTGCCGGTCGAGCACCAGGGCCTGGCCCTGGACCGTGCGGGGGAGACCCAGCCAGCGCACCGGCTGCTGGACGGTCCGTACGGAGGTCACCTTGGCCCACGGCACGGTGACGGTCGAGAAGAAGGCCACGCGCCGGATCCCGGCGCGGCTCACCCATGCCCCCATGCGGAGCAGCCGCAGCGCCGCGAGGATCACGAGGAGGGCGATGGTCAGGGTGGCCAGCGATCCGCCGACGGCTCCGGCCGCGGCGATGATCACCGCGGCCAGGAGCACGAAGGACGCCAGCAGCAGCGCGAGAGCCGCGGCCCCCACCCGCCAGGAACCCGGCCGGTAGGGACGGCGCCACTGGTCGTGGTCGTCGAACGGCAGGGCGACGTGGTCGGTCGTGTCAAAAGCACGGTCGGCCGTCAGAAAGGGCAGGGGCACGACAGGTCCTCACTCACAGGCACGCTCGAAGGGGCGGTGCCCGGTGAGGCTACCTCAGCGGTTGTCGGAGGCTTCGGACTGCTGCTGACGAGTGGCGGACTCCCCCGACTGGAGGGAGGGCATGCCGAAGATCAGCGACCCGACGAGCCCGGCCACCACGGTGAGTCCGATCAGCGTACGGCCCACGATCTGGGAGGCGCCGAGGCGCTCCCTCGGTGGTGGCGTGACGTTACTGCGGAAATGGTCCGCCTCCGCGACGAACGCGAACGGTACGGGCTCTTTCCGGCTGAACATCAGCACCACTCTCCTCGGTAGTCGTCGTCCCTCACAGGGAGAGACGACAGAACCGGGACTTTGGTGCCCTTTTTCACCACAGCGGCCGAATCTCATCCTCCGGTAGGACGTCGTTAGAGTGGGCGACTGCAACCCGACTGGAAGGACCTCTGGTGAGCGACAGCCCCACCGAGAACGTGAAGATCGACTTCCGGAGCGACGTCACCGTCGAACTGGTCAAGAGCGCGGCGGCCGACTCGGACGTCCTCTGGGCGGCCCGGGTCTCCACGGCGGGCGAGCAGTCCCTCGAAGAGCTCCAGAAGGACCCCGAGCGCTCCAAGGGCCTCATCAACTACCTGATGCGGGACCGCCACGGCAGCCCGTTCGAGCACAACTCGATGACCTTCTTCATCAGCGCCCCGATCTTCGTGTTCCGCGAGTTCATGCGGCACCGCGTCGGCTGGTCGTACAACGAGGAGTCGGGCCGCTACCGGCAGCTGGAGCCGGTCTTCTACGTCCCGGACACCGACCGCAAGCTGGTCCAGGAGGGCCGCCCGGGCAAGTACGTCTTCGTCGAGGGCACCCCGGAGCAGCACGAGCTGGTGGGCCGCACCATGGAGGAGTCGTACCGCCAGGCGTACGCCACCTACCAGGAGATGCTGGCCGCCGGCGTCGCCCGCGAGGTCGCCCGCGCCGTCCTCCCGGTCGGCCTCTTCTCCTCGATGTACGCCACCTGCAACGCCCGCTCGCTCATGCACTTCCTGGGCCTGCGCACCCAGCACGAGCTGGCCACGACCCCGTCCTTCCCGCAGCGGGAGATCGAGATGGTCGGCGAGAAGATGGAGGCGCACTGGGCCCGGCTGATGCCGCTGACCCACGCCGCCTTCAACAAGAACGGCCGTGTGGCCCCGTAGGGCACAGATGTCCGAGTACCTCGTGCGAAGTGTCCGTATTGCGACGTTTCACGAAGTTCATCTAGGCTGATCAAACGGACCCGGCGCTGCCTGAACCCCCGAGCAGGCAGCGCCGGGCTCCCTTTCTCCTGTCCCCCTAGGGGACACCCGGCGCTGAGCAGCGAGTAGCGTGTTACCCATGGCTCCGATCTCCACTCCGCAGACCCCCTTCGGGCGGGTCCTCACCGCCATGGTCACGCCCTTCACGGCGGACGGCGCACTCGACCTCGACGGTGCCCAGCGACTGGCCACCCACCTGGTGGACGCAGGCAACGACGGCCTGGTGGTCAACGGCACCACCGGCGAGTCCCCCACCACCAGCGACGCGGAGAAATCGCAGCTCGTACGGGCCGTACTGGAGGCGGTGGGCGATCGCGCCCACGTCGTCGCCGGCGTCGGCACCAACGACACCCACCACTCCCTCGAGCTCGCCCGCGCCGCAGAGCGTGACGGCGCCCACGGCCTCCTCGCCGTGACGCCGTACTACAACAAGCCCCCGCAGGAGGGCCTGTACCGGCACTTCTCGGCCATCGCCGACGCCACCGGCCTCCCGGTCATGCTCTACGACATCCCCGGCCGCAGCGGCGTCCCGATCGACACCGAGACGCTCGTCCGTCTCGCCGAGCACCCGCGCATCGTCGCCAACAAGGACGCCAAGGGCGACCTCGGCCGCGCCAGCTGGGCCATCGCCCGCTCCGGCCTCGCCTGGTACTCCGGCGACGACATGCTCAACCTGCCCCTGCTCTCCGTCGGCGCCTGCGGCTTCGTCTCCGTCGTGGGCCACCTCGTCACCCCGGAGCTCCGCGCCCTCCTCGACGCCCACCTGGCCGGCGAGGTCGTGAAGGCCACCGAGATCCACCAGAAGCTGCTGCCGGTCTACACCGGCATGTTCCGCACCCAGGGCGTCATGACGACCAAGGCCGCCCTGGCCCTCCAGGGCCTCCCGGCCGGCCCGCTGCGGCTGCCGCTCGTGGAGCTCTCCCCCCAGGAGACGGACCAGCTCAAGGTCGACCTGGCCGCCGGCGGGGTAGAACTCTGACATCGGACTTCACAACTGAACACTGACAACAGCAAGTGCACGATTGTCATGCGCGCCACGTGCCAGCGGCACGTGGCGCGCATGGTGAGGAGAGTCTTTTGAGTCATCCGCATCCCGAACTCGGCGCACCGCCGAAGCTCCCGAAGGGCGCGCTGCGCGTCACCCCGCTCGGCGGGCTCGGCGAGATCGGCCGCAACATGACGGTCTTCGAATTCGACGGCCGCCTGCTCATCGTCGACTGCGGCGTCCTCTTCCCCGAAGAGGAGCAGCCGGGCATCGACCTGATCCTCCCGGACTTCACCATCATCCGGGACCGACTCGACGACATCGAAGGCATCGTGCTCACGCACGGCCACGAGGACCACATCGGTGCCGTCCCCTACCTGCTCCGGCTCAAGCCGGACATCCCGCTCATCGGCTCCAAGCTGACCCTCGCCCTGATCGAGGCCAAGCTGCAGGAGCACCGCATCCGCCCCTACACCCTCGAGGTGAAGGAGGGCGACCGCGAGAACCTGGGCCCCTTCGACTGCGAGTTCATCGCGGTCAACCACTCCATCCCGGACGCCCTGGCCGTCGCCATCCGCACCCCCGCGGGCATGGCCGTCGCCACCGGCGACTTCAAGATGGACCAGCTCCCGATGGACGGCCGGCTCACCGACCTCCACGCGTTCGCGCGGCTCAGCGAGGAGGGCATCGACCTCCTGCTGTCCGACTCGACGAACGCCGAGGTCCCCGGCTTCGTCCCGCCGGAGAAGGACATCTCCAACGTCCTGCGGAACGTCTTCGCCAACGCCCAGAAGCGCATCATCGTGGCCAGCTTCGCCAGCCACGTGCACCGCATCCAGCAGATCCTCGACGCCGCCCACGAGTACGGGCGCCGCGTCGCCTTCGTCGGCCGCTCGATGGTCCGCAACATGGGCATCGCCCGCGACCTCGGCTACCTCCGGGTCCCGGCCGGTCTCGTCGTGGACGTGAAGACCCTCGACGACCTGCCGGACGACGAGGTCGTGCTGGTCTGCACCGGTTCCCAGGGCGAGCCCATGGCGGCCCTGTCCCGGATGGCCAACCGCGACCACCAGATCCGGATCGTCCCCGGGGACACCGTGATCCTGGCGTCCTCCCTGATCCCGGGCAACGAGAACGCGGTCTACCGCGTGATCAACGGCCTGACCCGCTGGGGCGCGAACGTCGTCCACAAGGGCAACGCCAAGGTCCACGTCTCGGGCCACGCCTCGGCCGGCGAGCTGCTGTACTTCTACAACATCTGCCGTCCGAAGAACCTCATGCCGGTCCACGGCGAATGGCGCCACCTGCGCGCCAACGCCGAGCTGGGCGCCATGACGGGCATCCCCAAGGACCACATCGTCATCGCCGAGGACGGCGTCGTCGTCGACCTCATCGACGGCCGCGCCCGGATCACCGGCAAGGTCCAGGCCGGGTACGTGTACGTCGACGGCCTCTCGGTCGGCGACGTCACCGAGACGCACCTCAAGGACCGCCGCATCCTCGGCGACGAGGGCATCATCTCGGTCTTCGTGGTCGTGGACTCCTCGACCGGCAAGATCGTCAGCGGCCCGAACATCCACGCCCGCGGCTCCGGCATCGAGGACTCGGCGTTCGACGCCGTGATCCCCAAGGTCGACCAGGTCCTGAACAAGTCGGCCCAGGACGGCGTCGTCGAACCCCACCAGCTCCAGCAGCTGATCCGCCGCACCGTCGGCAAGTGGGTCTCCGACACCTACCGCCGCCGGCCCATGATCCTCCCGGTCGTCGTGGAGGTCTGACCAGCGCCGCACCGGAGCGGGGCGCCTCGATTTGCATCGGGGCGCCCCGCTCCAGTACGTTTACGGCTCCGCCAGATCGGGAACCACCCGGCGCCGCCGTGCGCCTGAACGGTTCTCCGGGAGGCGGGAAATCCGACTCAGATCTTCTGATAAAGTCGGAACCGCTGAAAGGCCCGAAGAGCGAAAAGCGAATTGGACCGGAAAGCACCGAGGAAATCGGATCGAAAAGATCTGATAGAGTCGGAAACGAAGGAAGCGCCCGGAGGGCCTGGAAACAGGAACGAAGGAAGCGTCCGTTCCTTGAGAACTCAACAGCGTGCCAAAAATCAACGCCAGATTAGTTGATACCCCGTCCATCTTCGGATGGCGAGGTTC
>NZ_JBVJMN010000119.1:0-5053 GCF_055584185.1 Streptomyces sp. NPDC104202
TCGACGACGGCGACGGAGACCCGCTGGTTCTCCTTCTCGGCGGCGTCCAGCGTGGCCTGCGCGGCCTTGGTGGCGGCCTCGATCGTCAGGTGCGTGGAGCGGGCGGTGTTCTTGTTCTTCGCGTCGGCCTTGGCGACGGCCGCGGCCGGGGCCGTCACCGCGTTCTCGCCGGTGGCGCCGGCGGAGAAGGCACCGAAGCCGCCGAGGGCGAGGGCGGCGACGACCGCACCACCGGTCAGGACACGGGTGCGCGAGGTCTTCTTCACGTGCTTCATGGGGTCTGCTCCAGGGAACTCGGGGAACCGCGGGGGCCGTCAGGAGGCCGTGGCCCGCTCCGAGTTCCATCCTGGTGGCGGCTGCCTCACGGTGCGTCGTCGTCCCGGCCGGCCCCGGCGCCCGCAACGGTGGACCCCTGGGTCATCCGATCGGCTGACCCCCCGCCTCCGCGCCCCATCGCGCGGCGAGCCCGGCGAAGGCGCCGGCGGCGGCGCTGCGGTATCCGGCCGCGCGCCGCAGCAGGGCGACCCCGCGGGCCGGCAGCGCGGGGGAGAGCGGTACGGGGGTGAGGAACGGATGGTCGTGCGCGACGGCGTCCGGCAGGACCGTGGCCAGCTCCGTGCGCCGGACGATCTCGGCGAGCGCGCTGACCGAGTTCGCCTCGACCGCGATCCGCGGCCGGACGCGGTGCTCGGCGACGTACGCGTCGACGTGCAGCCGGGTCGCGAAGTCGCCGCTGAGCAGGGCGAGCTGATGGGCGCTCAACTCGGCGGCCGGAAGCGGCGCCGTGCGGCCGGCCAGCGGATGGGCGGGGCCCACCACGAGGCCGAGGGTCTCGGTGAACAGCTCGGTCGCCTCGACCCCCGGCGCGTGGGCGCCGTGGAAGGCGATGCCGAGGTCGAGCCGGTCGGTGAGGAGGTCGGCCTCGATGCGGTCCTGGGGCAGCTCGCGCACCTCCACGTCGATGCCCGGATGGAGCCCGTGGAATCCCGCGACCAGCGGGCCCGTGAGGTAGGCGGTGAACGTGGGGGTGACGGCGAGGCGGAGATGGCCCCGGGACAGGTCGTGCACGTCCAGGACCGCCCGCTCACCGGCCGCCAGGTCCCGCAGCGCCCGTCGGGCGTAGCGGGCGTACGTCTCGCCGGCGTCCGTGAGGCGGACGGAGCGGCCCCCGCGGTCGAGGAGCTGCGCCCCGATCGCCTTCTCCAGCTGCTTGATCTGCTGGGACAGGGTGGGCTGGGCGATGCGGAGCTCCTCGGCGGCGCGGGTGAAGCTGGCGTGCTCGGCGACGGCGAGCAGATAGCGGAGATGGCGGAGTTCCGGCTGCATCCCCCGACTGTAGCGCCCTATAGATCACATCTATGGCAGACATCGACAGTGCGTCTTGGACGCTATGACACCTGGTCGTGCAGGGTGAGGACATGCCTCATCTCGCCGAGGGAATCGCCCGCTTCCAGCGGGAGGTCTTCCCTGCCAAGGCCGGGCTCTTCGCCCGCCTCGCCACCGACCACCGTCCCGGAACGCTCTTCGTCGGCTGCTCCGACGCCCGCGTCGTCCCCGAGCTGATCACCCAGACCGATCCGGGCGAGCTCTTCGTCGTGCGCAACGCCGGGAACCTCGTCCCCGCCCACACCCCGGGCGCCGACGGGGTGACCGCCGCCGTCGAGTACGCCGTCGCCGTCCTCGGGGTGCGGGACGTCATCGTCTGCGGGCACTCCGCCTGCGGTGCCATGACCGCGCTCGCCGAAGGGCACGACCTGACCGCCGCGCCCGCCGTCGCCGCGTGGCTGCGTCACGCCGACGCGTCGCGGGCCCGTACGGCCGCGACGGGACACGTGGACGTGGACGCCCTGGTCCGCGCGAACGTCACGGCGCAGCTCGCCAACCTCGCCACCCACCCGTCGGTGGCCCGCGCCCTGGCCGCCGGAGCCCTGCGGCTGCACGGCTGGGTCTTCGACATCGCCGACGGCACCGTCGAGGAGCTGCCCACCGCGCAGGGCGCCCTCGCGGCCTGACCGCCGAACCCCGCGATCTCCCCCCCCCGACCCCCGCGATCCCCCGATCCCCCCGCGCCTCCCGATCCCCCCGAGCCTCCCCCCCCCGCGCCTCTCCCGACACCCCCCCGCGCCTCCCGATCCCCTTGCTCCAGCCCGCACCGGACCACGGCCGGACATCCGTCCGGCCGGACGGCAGGCCCCTCCAGAGAAGGACGTCCACCTCATGCAGCACGCCCAGTTCGACCCCACCGCCCGCCGCGAGATCGCCCTCGCCGCCGTCGAGGCCAAGATCGCCAAGGATCTGACCTGGCAGCGGATCGCGGACGTCGCCGGCCTCTCCGTCGCCTACACCACCGCCGCCGTGCTCGGCCAGCACGCGCTGCCGGAGGCCGCCGCGAAGGCGGTCGGCGACCTCCTGGACCTCGACGAGAGGGCGGTCCGCCTGCTCCAGGCCATCCCCACCCGCGGCTCCCTGGACGGCGCCGTCCCCACCGACCCGACGATCTACCGCTTCTACGAGATGCTCCAGGTCTACGGCACCACGCTCAAGGCCCTGGTGCACGAGCAGTTCGGCGACGGCATCATCTCGGCGATCAACTTCACGCTCGACGTGAAGAAGGTCGCCGACCCCGACGGCGGCGAGCGCGCCGTCATCACCCTCGACGGCAAGTACCTCCCGACCAAGCCCTTCTGACCGGGTCCGCCGGTGGCGGTGGCCTGCGCGGCCTCCGCTTCCGGCGGCGCGGGAGGCGGTTCTATGGTGGGCGGCGCAGATCGCGCGGACCGCGCGGTCCTCCGCGGGCTCGCGCCCGATCCGGCGGCCATCCCGGCGGCAGGGTCGCACCCGCACGACACGAACGAGGAGTTCCATGGACATCGCCGGCTCCGCCGCTCTCGTCACCGGTGCCGCTTCCGGTCTCGGGGCCGCCACCGCCGCCGCGCTCGCCGCCCGCGGCGCCACCGTCTACGGCCTGGACCTCGACAAGGCCGTGGCCGCCGCAGGGCCTCTGCCGGAGGGCGTCCGGCTGCTGGCCGCCGACGTCACCGACGAGGGGCAGGTCCGGGAGGCGCTCGCCGCGGTCGACGCCGACGGCGCCGTGCTGCGGCTCGCCGTGAACTGCGCGGGCATCGCCCCCTCCGCCCGCATCCTGGGCCGCAAGGGCCCGCACGACCTCGACCTGTTCCGTACGGTGCTCGACGTCAACCTGCTCGGCACGTTCAACGTGATGCGGCTCGCCGCCGAGGCGATCGCCCGGCACGAGCCCGACGAGCACGGCCAGCGCGGCCTGGTGGTGAACACCGCCTCCATCGCCGCCTTCGAGGGCCAGGTCGGCCAGATCGCGTACGCCGCCTCCAAGGCGGGCGTCGCCGGCATGACCGTCACGGCCGCCCGCGACCTGGCCCAGTACGGCATCCGGGTCGTCACCGTCGCCCCCGGCATCGTCGACACCCCGATGATGGCCGGCTTCGGCGAGGACGTCAGGGCCGGTCTCGCCGCGAGCGTCACCTTCCCGCAGCGGCTGGCCCGTCCGGAGGAGTACGCACGGCTGGTCACGATGGTCGCCGAGCACGACTACCTCAACGGCGAGACCATCCGGATGGACGGCGCCCTGCGCATGGCCCCCCGCTGAGCCTCCGTACCCTCGATAGAGCACTCGGTGCCGGATTCGTCCGGCACCAAGTGCCGCACAGGGTCGGTCCGGGTGTTAGGTTCGGGCCATGGCAACTGCGTCGACGAACTCCTCGAAGCCCGCGATGCGGGACTCCCTCATCGCCGCCGCCTTCCGGCTCTTCCTGGAGCGGGGCTACGAGCAGACGACGGTGGACGACATCGTCACGCTCGCCGGAGTCGGCCGGAGGTCCTTCTTCCGGTACTTCCCGTCGAAGGAGGACGTGGTCTTCCCCGACCACGAGCAGTGCCTCGCCGACATGACCCGCTTCCTCGCGGCGAGCGCCGACTCCGACGACCCGGTGGTGCGGGTCTGCGACGCGGCCCGTCTCGTCATGCGGATGTACTCCGAGAACCCCACCTTCTCCGTGCAGCGCTACCGGCTCACCCGGGAGGTGACCGGACTGCGCACCTACGAGCTCTCCGTCGTCTGGCGGTACGAGAAGACCCTCGGCGACTACCTGCGCACCCGCTGGGCGGACCGCCGGGACGGCACGCTGCGCGCCAACGTGACCGCCGCCGCCGTGGTCGCCGCCCACAACCACGCCCTGCGGCACTGGCTGCGCTCGGGCGGCGAGGGAGACCCCCAGGCGGAGGTCGACCACGCCCTGGAGTTCGTCCGCGCCACCTGGAGTCCGGACGCGCCGGCCGAGACGCCGGCCGAGGAGACCGAGGACGTCGTCGTGGTGATCACCAAGCGGTCCACCCCCATGTGGCGCGTGGTGCGCGAGGTGGAGTCGAGCCTTGGCGAGGGCTGACCTGCGGCCTCGGCCGTTCGCAGGGGCCCGGGTATCTCGAATTGAGGGAACTCAGGTCTTTATTTGATGGCACTCAGTGCCATATCTTTGCTCCATGCACGGTCGAGCCGCCGAGTGCGAGGAGAAGGCATCGTGTTCACCACGGGACTGAGGAGCGGGACCACGGTCCAGGCCGACGAGTCGGCCCCCGACTCCGAGCTCTACTTCCAGCGCTGCCGCTGGTGCCACACCACGACGTTCCAGCGCCTGCTCTGTCCGACCTGCGGGTCGACCGACCTCGCGCCCGAACTCAGCGAGGGCGAGGGCGTGATCTCCGTACGGCGCGGGGTCGCCGCGGCCGACGCCGACCTCTGGCCGGTGCACATGACGGAGGGCTTCGTGGTCCGCTGCCGCGTCGACGGACCCCTCCACGCGGTGCGCCCCGGGGTCCGGGTCAAGCTCTCCGGCGCCGCCGTCGTGGGGCGCCGGCCGGTGGTCCGGCTCTGCGAGGAAGTCCCGCTCGACGGCTGGTACTGAGCCCGTGCACGGAGAAGGGGGGGGGGGGGGGGGGGGGGGGGGGGGGGGGGGGGGGGGGGGGGGGGGGGGGGGGGGGGGGGGGGGAGAGGAGAGAGAGAGAGGGGGGGGGGGAGGGG
>NZ_JBVJMN010000120.1:0-5024 GCF_055584185.1 Streptomyces sp. NPDC104202
GGGGTGTTGTTTGTTTTCGTGTACACGGAGGGGGGGGGGGGGGGGGCCAGCCCCCCGGGGTCGTGGCGGAGCCGGCCCGCCGTCGCCGGAGCCGCGGCTCACCAGGTCGTCGAGGACGCCCGAGCCGGGCTTGGCGCGCTTGGCGTCGATCAGGTCGCCGAGATAGCCCTCCAGGAGGGCGAGCGCGTCCTCGGTGTCCGCGCCCGTCGGCCCGCGCAGCAGCCGGCGGGACTGTTCCTCGAAGAACTCGTGGTCCTCGTACGGCACGCCGAGCAGGTCGCAGATGACGATGGACGGCACCGGCAGCGCGAACGAGGAGACCAGCTCGGCCGGAGGCCCCTGGGCCTCGACCGCGTCCAGGAGCCGGTCCACGGTCTCCTGGATGCGGGGCCGCAGCCCTTCGGCGCGCTTCAGCGTGAAGCTCGGGATCAGCATCCGCCGCTGGGCGTTGTGCTCGGGGTCGTCCCAGCCGAGCAGCGCCGCGCGCCGTCGGCGGCGCAGGGCGGCGGCCCGCTCGGTGGGCATCGGGAAGTCCTCCCGTGTGGAGTCCGTGGACAGCCTCGGGTCGGCCAGCAGGCTCCGGGCGGCCGCGTGCCCGGTGACGAGCCACACCGCCCGCCCGTCCCAGAGGGTGACGCGCGACAGCGGCCGCCCGTCGTGGACGCGGGGGTAGGCGGCGGGCGGGTGGTACGGGCAGGTCCGGTCCTGGGGGAACGTCATGGCTTTCGACATGGGGGCCTCGCAAGCGCGGATCGGTGGCTCTGACGTGGATCGCCTTCTCCACTACATGCCTCAGGCACCTATGCGGTCTACACGGAGTTCGGCCAAACCACCGGATCGGGTCCGGGTCGGCCCGACCGGCCGAAGCGCGCTCGGCCATGTGGCTCGAATGTCGCTGATCGGACGGATAAACCACCAATGAAACAAGATCACCGCTTCGGGGTAATGGCTCCGAACTCTGCGGGCGGGCCCGGCTTACCGGCCGTTACTGTTCCCCGGGATCTGGACGAATTCCCAGAGATTGACCCTCTTTCATGCGTCCTACCCCGGTTGGCGTGCATACGCCGGACCGTCCTTGAGAAGGAGAGCCCGCACCCATGACCGTCGAGACCGGCCCGGACGTCCAGGTGGACCCGCCCCGCCAGTCCAGCCTGAGCACCGCGGCGGCGCGCAACCTCGCCACCACCGCCAAGTCCGCGCCGCAGATGCAGGAGATCAGTTCCCGCTGGCTGCTGCGGATGCTGCCGTGGGTCGAGACCAAGGGCGGCGCCTACCGGGTGAACCGCCGGCTGAGCTACACCGTCGGTGACGGGCGCATCGAGTTCGTCCAGGACGGCGGCCGCGTGCGCGTCATCCCCCGCGAACTCGGCGAACTGGCCCTGCTGCGGGGCTTCGAGGACGACGCCGTGCTCGCCGAGATCGCCGAACGCTGCGTCCAGCGCGACTTCCGCGCCGGTGAGGTGCTGGTCGAGCGCGGCGCCCCGGCGGAGCGGATCCACATGATCGCCCACGGCCGGATCGGCCGGACCTCCGTCGGCAAGTACGGCGACGAGGTCGCGGTCTCCGTGCTCGCCGACGGTGACCGCTTCGGCGAGAACGCCCTCCTGGACGCCGACGCCACCTGGGACTACACGGCGACCGCCGAGACCGCGGGCACCCTCCTCACCCTCTCCCGCGCGGACTTCGCCGCCGTGGCGGACCGGGCGCCCGGACTCCGGGGCCACCTCGCGGAGTTCGGCTCGCTGCCCCGGCAGCGGCAGAACAAGCACGGCGAGGCCGAGATCGCGATGTCGGCCGGCCACACCGGCGAAGTCGCCCTGCCCGGCGCCTTCGTGGACTACGAGCTGAAGCCGCGCGAGTACGAACTCTCCGTCGCCCAGACCGTCCTGAAGGTCCACACCCGGGTCGCCGACCTCTACAACGGGCCGATGAACCAGACGGAGGAACAGCTCAGGCTGACGATCGAGGCGCTGCGCGAGCGGCAGGAACACGAGCTCGTCAACAACCCGGAGTTCGGCCTCCTCGCCAACGCCGACTTCAAGCAGCGGATCCAGCCGCACGCCGGCCCGCCCACCCCGGACGACCTCGACGAACTACTCTGCCGCCGGCGCGGCACCAAGCTGTTCCTCGCCCACCCGCGCGCGATCGCCGCGATCGGCCGCGAGTGGAACGCCGCCGGGCTCTACCCCGACACCGTCGAGCTCCACGGGCAGCGCGTCCCGGCCTGGCGCGGGGTCCCGATCCTCCCGTGCAACAAGATCCCCATCAGCAAGGAGAACACCAGCTCGATCCTCGCCATGCGCCTCGGCGAGGACAACCAGGGAGTCGTCGGGCTGCGCCAGACCGGCCTCCCGGAGGAGTACGAGCCGGGCCTCTCGGTGCGCTTCATGGGGATCAGCGAGCAGGCGATCATGTCGTACCTGGTCACCACCTACTACTCCGCCGCGATCCTGGTGCCCAACGCGCTCGGCGTGCTGGAGAACGTGCAGATCGCCCGCAGGCGCGACTGACGCGCGGCGTATCCGGCGCCGACCCGCCCGACAGCCCGGAACCCTCCGGGCCGGGCGGTCGGGCCCCGGACGCGGGACAGACCACCCATTCCAGCAAGGAGCAACGGATGCCCGATCCCGGGCCTTCCCCCCTGCAGTCGACCCTGCCCACCGCCGCGGCCCACTTCGGGGCCCACGTCCTCGGCCGCGCACGGGTCTCCGGTCCCGACGCCGTCGAGGAGGCCGTCGCCGCGGCCGTCGCGCAGGCGGCCGCGGCCACCCCGCCCGCCGCACCGGCGACGGTCGTTCCCGCGACCGCCCCGCCCGCCCCGGTCGTTCCCGGCCCGCCCGCCGTGGGGTCGCCCGTCGTCACCGCTCCGGACGTCCCGGCCCCCGCCGCGTCGGCGTCTCCGGGACCCGGCCTGGAGCGCCTCCTGCGGGGACCGTCCGGTCTGGGCACGGCGGCCCTGAGCCTGGCCCGCCCGGCGCTGCCGGCCGGGACCGAGGCGGCCGGCGTGCCGGTGGAGGTCCTGGAGATCCCCGGTCTCTACTACCACCCGGTGCCGGAGCCCGACCCGGTGCGGGTGGCCGAGATCGGCCGCAGGATCAAGGAGTGGGCGGTCGAGGAGGTCGAGCTCTTCCCCGAGGAGTGGGAGAAGCAGTTCGACGGGTTCTCGGTCGGGAAGTACATGGTGGCGTGCCACCCCGACGCCCCGACCGTCGACCACCTGATGATCGCCACGCGTCTGATGGTGGCCGAGAACGCGGTCGACGACTGCTACTGCGAGGACCACGGAGGTTCGCCCGTCGGTCTCGGCGGCCGCCTCCTCCTCGCGCACACCGCGCTGGACCCGCTGCACACGACGGGCGAGTACCAGGGGCCGTGGCAGGAGTCGCTGTACGCGGACGCCCCGCGGCGGGCGTACCGCTCGGCCATGGAGTACTTCGCCCGGCAGGCCACGCCCTCCCAGGCCGACCGCTTCCGGCACGACATGGCCCGGCTCCACCTCGGATACCTCGCCGAGGGCGCCTGGGCCCAGACCGACCACACCCCCGAGGTGTGGGAGTACCTGGTCATGCGGCAGTTCAACAACTTCCGTCCGTGTCCCACGATCACCGACACCGTCGGCGGCTACGAGCTGCCCGCGGACCTGCACGCCCAGCCGGCCATGCAACGGGTCATCGCCCTCGCAGGCAACGCCTGCACGATCGTGAACGACCTGTACTCGTACACCAAGGAACTGGCCAGTCCCGGCCGTCACCTGAACCTGCCGGTGGTGCTCTCGGACCGGGAGAACCTCTCCGAGCAGGACGGCTACCTGAAGGCCGTCGAGGTCCACAACGACCTGATGCGCGCCTTCGAGGCCGAAGCCGCCGCGCTGGCCGCGGCCTGTCCCGTCGTCACCGTGCAGCGCTTCCTGCGGGGCGTGGCCACCTGGGTCGACGGCAACCACTACTGGCACCAGACCAATACCTATCGCTACAGCCTGCCCGATTTCTGGTAAGAAATGGAATCATCTGTGACCAACACCGAGCTCACCACCGCCCAGGGCATCTCCGCGTTCGTCCCGGGTCCGGCGTCCCCCTACCAGGGCGACATCGCCCGCTACTGGAACCAGGAGGCCAGGCCCGTGAACCTGCGCCTGGGTGACGTCGACGGGCTCTACCACCACCACTACGGCATCGGCGCCGTCGACCACGCCGCCCTCGGGGACACCCAGGACAGCGAGTACGAGAAGAAGCTGATCGCCGAGCTGCACCGGCTGGAGTCGGCGCAGGCGGAGGTGCTCCTCGACCACCTCGGCGCCGTCGGCCCCGGCGACACGCTCGTCGACGCCGGCTGCGGCCGCGGCGGTTCGAGCGTCATGGCCCACCAGCGGTTCGGCTGCAAGGTCGAGGGCGTCACCCTCTCCTCCACCCAGGCGGAGTTCGGCAACCGGCGGGCGAAGGAGCTGGGCATCGACGACCACGTCCGCGCCCGGGTCTGCAACATGCTCGACACCCCCTTCGAGAAGGGCAGCGTCGCCGCCTCGTGGAACAACGAGTCGAGCATGTACGTCGACCTCGACGACCTCTTCGCCGAGCACTCCCGGTTCCTCAAGGTCGGCGGCCGCTACGTGACGATCACCGGCTGCTGGAACCCCCGGTACGGCCAGCCCTCGAAGTGGGTCTCCCAGATCAACGCGCACTTCGAGTGCAACATCCACTCGCGCCGTGAGTACCTCAAGGCCATGGCCGACAACCGCCTCGTTCCGCAGGCCGTCATCGACCTGACCCCCGACA
The DNA here is from genome assembly GCF_055584185.1 of Streptomyces sp. NPDC104202. Lineage (NCBI taxonomy): Bacteria > Bacillati > Actinomycetota > Actinomycetes > Kitasatosporales > Streptomycetaceae > Streptomyces > Streptomyces sp. NPDC104202. The sequence goes on from NZ_JBVJMN010000120.1 coordinate 4,773, forward strand.
CCCTCCCGTACTGGGAGCTGCGCGCCACGTCGTCGCTGGTCACGGGGATCGAGGAGGCGTTCATCGAGTCGTACAAGGACGGCTCGTTCCAGTACGTCCTGATCGCGGCCGACCGCGTCTGACCGGTACGGAGACGGCGGGGGGGGGGGGGGGGGGGGGGGGGGGGGGGGGGGGGGGGGGGGGGGGGGGGGGGGGGGGGGGGGGGGGGGGGGGGGTTGTGGGGGGGGGGGGGGGGGGGGGTGGGTGTTGGTC
>NZ_JBVJMN010000121.1:0-1879 GCF_055584185.1 Streptomyces sp. NPDC104202
TTGCTTCAGAACTAACACAGTGGACGCGAGCAACTGAGGACAAGCCCTCGGCCTATTAGTACCGGTCAGCTCCACCCATTACTGGGCTTCCACATCCGGCCTATCAACCCAGTCGTCTACTGGGAGCCTTACCCTCTCAAGGAGGTGGGAATACTCATCTTGAAGCAGGCTTCCCGCTTAGATGCTTTCAGCGGTTATCCCTCCCGAACGTAGCCAACCAGCCATGCCCTTGGCAGGACAACTGGCACACCAGAGGTTCGTCCGTCCCGGTCCTCTCGTACTAGGGACAGCCCTTCTCAATATTCCTACGCGCACAGCGGATAGGGACCGAACTGTCTCACGACGTTCTAAACCCAGCTCGCGTACCGCTTTAATGGGCGAACAGCCCAACCCTTGGGACCGACTCCAGCCCCAGGATGCGACGAGCCGACATCGAGGTGCCAAACCATCCCGTCGATATGGACTCTTGGGGAAGATCAGCCTGTTATCCCCGGGGTACCTTTTATCCGTTGAGCGACGGCGCTTCCACAAGCCACCGCCGGATCACTAGTCCCGACTTTCGTCCCTGCTCGACCCGTCGGTCTCACAGTCAAGCTCCCTTGTGCACTTACACTCAACACCTGATTGCCAACCAGGCTGAGGGAACCTTTGGGCGCCTCCGTTACCCTTTGGGAGGCAACCGCCCCAGTTAAACTACCCATCAGACACTGTCCCTGATCCGGATCACGGACCGAGGTTAGACATCCAGCACGACCAGAGTGGTATTTCAACGGCGACTCCACCATGACTGGCGTCACGGCTTCAAAGTCTCCCACCTATCCTACACAAGCCGAACCGAACACCAATATCAAACTGTAGTAAAGGTCCCGGGGTCTTTCCGTCCTGCTGCGCGAAACGAGCATCTTTACTCGTAGTGCAATTTCACCGGGCCTATGGTTGAGACAGTCGAGAAGTCGTTACGCCATTCGTGCAGGTCGGAACTTACCCGACAAGGAATTTCGCTACCTTAGGATGGTTATAGTTACCACCGCCGTTTACTGGCGCTTAAGTTCTCAGCTTCGCCAAGACGAATCTTGACTAACCGGTCCCCTTAACGTTCCAGCACCGGGCAGGCGTCAGTCCGTATACATCGCCTTACGGCTTCGCACGGACCTGTGTTTTTAGTAAACAGTCGCTTCTCGCTGGTCTCTGCGGCCACCCCCAGCTCACGGAGTAAATCCGATCACCAGTGATGGCCCCCCTTCTCCCGAAGTTACGGGGGCATTTTGCCGAGTTCCTTAACCATAGTTCACCCGAACGCCTCGGTATTCTCTACCTGACCACCTGAGTCGGTTTAGGGTACGGGCCGCCATGAAACTCGCTAGAGGCTTTTCTCGACAGCATAGGATCATCCACTTCACCACAATCGGCTCGGCATCAGGTCTCAGCCTCAATGTGTGACGGATTTGCCTATCACACGGCCTACACCCTTACCCCGGGACTACCACCGCCCGGGCTGGACTACCTTCCTGCGTCACCCCATCGCTTACCTACTACCACCTTGGGTCGACGGCTCCACCACTTTCCTTTCCCCGAAGGGTCCGGAACGGCTTCACGGCCTTAGCATTAATGGGCTCGATATTGGGCGTTTCAAAGCGGGTACCGGAATATCAACCGGTTGTCCATCGACTACGCCTGTCGGCCTCGCCTTAGGTCCCGACTTACCCTGGGCAGATCAGCTTGACCCAGGAACCCTTAGTCAATCGGCGCACACGTTTCTCACGTGTGTATCGCTACTCATGCCTGCATTCTCACTCGTGAACCGTCCACAACTCGCTTCCGCGGCTGCTTCACCCGGCACACGACGCTCCCCTACCCATCACAGCACCCGTTGGGGCTT
>NZ_JBVJMN010000121.1:1977-3307 GCF_055584185.1 Streptomyces sp. NPDC104202
GCTGCAATGACACGACTTCGGCGGTACGCTTGAGCCCCGCTACATTGTCGGCGCGGAATCACTTGACCAGTGAGCTATTACGCACTCTTTCAAGGGTGGCTGCTTCTAAGCCAACCTCCTGGTTGTCTCTGCGACTCCACATCCTTTCCCACTTAGCGTACGCTTAGGGGCCTTAGTCGATGCTCTGGGCTGTTTCCCTCTCGACCATGGAGCTTATCCCCCACAGTCTCACTGCCGTGCTCTCACTTACCGGCATTCGGAGTTTGGCTAAGGTCAGTAACCCGGTAGGGCCCATCGCCTATCCAGTGCTCTACCTCCGGCAAGAAACACACGACGCTGCACCTAAATGCATTTCGGGGAGAACCAGCTATCACGGAGTTTGATTGGCCTTTCACCCCTAACCACAGGTCATCCCCCAGGTTTTCAACCCTGGTGGGTTCGGTCCTCCACGAAGTCTTACCTCCGCTTCAACCTGCCCATGGCTAGATCACTCCGCTTCGGGTCTTGAGCGTGCTACTGAATCGCCCTATTCGGACTCGCTTTCGCTACGGCTTCCCCACACGGGTTAACCTCGCAACACACCGCAAACTCGCAGGCTCATTCTTCAAAAGGCACGCAGTCACGAGATACAGCAAGCTGTATCCGACGCTCCCACGGCTTGTAGGCACACGGTTTCAGGTACTATTTCACTCCGCTCCCGCGGTACTTTTCACCATTCCCTCACGGTACTATCCGCTATCGGTCACCAGGGAATATTTAGGCTTAGCGGGTGGTCCCGCCAGATTCACACGGGATTTCTCGGGCCCCGTGCTACTTGGGTGTCTCTCAAACGAGCCGTCAATGTTTCAGCTACGGGGGTCTTACCCTCTACGCCGGACCTTTCGCATGTCCTTCGCCTACATCAACGGTTTCTGACTCGTCTCACAGCCGGCAGACTGTGAAAGAGAGATCCCACAACCCCGTATACGCAACCCCTGCCGGGTATCACACGCATACGGTTTGGCCTCATCCGGTTTCGCTCGCCACTACTCCCGGAATCACGGTTGTTTTCTCTTCCTGAGGGTACTGAGATGTTTCACTTCCCCTCGTTCCCTCCACATGCCCTATGTGTTCAGGCATGGGTGACAGCCCATGACGACTGCCGGGTTTCCCCATTCGGAAACCCCCGGATCAAAGCCTGGTTGACGGCTCCCCGGGGACTATCGTGGCCTCCCACGTCCTTCATCGGTTCCTGGTGCCAAGGCATCCACCGTGCGCCCTTAAAAACTTGGCCACAGATGCTCGCGTCCACTGTGTAGTTCTCAAACAACGACCAGCCACCCATCACACC
>NZ_JBVJMN010000122.1:0-4857 GCF_055584185.1 Streptomyces sp. NPDC104202
ATCCTCTGTGGTCTGTTCGCGGAGATCCTGGGTCTGTCCCGGGTCGGTATCGACGACAGTTTCTTCGACCTCGGTGGCCACTCGCTGCTCGCGACCCGGCTGGTGTCCCGGATCCGCACGGTCCTCGGCGTCGAGCTGCCGGTCCGCGCACTGTTCGAGACACCCACCGTCGCCGCCCTCGCACAGCACCTCGACGGCGGAGGCACGGCGGCCGCCCGCACCGCCCTCGCGCCCCGGCGGCGGCCGGCCGAGATCCCGCTGTCGTACGCGCAGCGCCGCCTGTGGTTCATCAACCAGCTCGACACCGACAGCCCGCTCTACAACATCTCCCTGGGCCTGCGCCTGCACGGCCTGCTCGACGCAGCCGCGCTGGAGACCGCGCTCGCCGACGTGGTGACCCGCCACGAGTCGCTCCGCACCCTCTTCCCCGCGCCCGAGGGCACGCCCACGCAGGTCGTGCTCGACGCCGGGACCGTCGCGGGCCGGATCCTGCGGACCGTCGACGTCACGGAGGACGAGGTGGCCGCGCGGGTCGCCGCGGCGGTCCGGCACGGGTTCGACCTGGCCGAGCAGACCCCGCTGAGGGCCACCCTGCTCACCGTCGGCCCGGACGAGCACGTGCTCGTGCTGGTGCTGCACCACATCGCCGGCGACGCCTGGTCCATGCGACCGCTCGCCCGCGACCTGGGCGACGCCTACGCCGCGCGGTGCGAGGGCGCCGCGCCGCAGTGGGCGCCGCTCCCGGTCCAGTACGCGGACTACGCGCTGTGGCAGCGCGAGGTGCTCGGCGACGAGACCGACCCCGACAGCGAGATCGCCCGCCAGCTGGCCCACTGGACGCAGACCCTCGCCGGCCTGCCCGACGAGCTGCCCCTGCCGACCGACCGCCCGCGCCCCGACGCCTCCTCTCACCGGGGCGAGCGGATCCGCTTCGAGCTGGACGCCGCGCTGCACCGGCAGCTCCTGAGCCTCGCGCGGGAGTCCGGCACCAGCCTGTTCATGGTCCTCCAGGCGGCCCTGGCGAGCCTGCTGACCCGCCTCGGCGCCGGGACGGACATCCCGATCGGCACCCCGGTCGCGGGCCGCACCGACGACGCCGTGGAAGAGCTGGTCGGCTTCTTCATCAACGAGCTCGTGCTGCGCACGGACACCTCCGGGAACCCGTCCTTCCGCGACCTCCTGGCCCGGGTCCGGGAGACCGACCTGACCGCGTACGCCCACCAGGACGTGCCGTTCGAGCGACTCGTCGAGGCCCTGAACCCGCCCCGCTCCCTCGGCCGCCACCCCCTGTTCCAGATCGTCCTCGCCCTGCAGAACACCGCGCAGCCCACCCTGGAGCTGCCGGGTCTGACCATCGGCGCCGAGCCGGGCAGCGGCGGCGTGGCCCGCTTCGACCTGTCCTTCGGCCTCAACGAGCGTCTCACCGCCGACGGCGCGCCCGCCGGCCTCGACGCCCTCGTCGAGTTCGCCACGGACCTGTTCGACCGGGCGACGGTCGAGGCGATGGCGGAGCGGTTCGTCACCGTCCTCAAGGCCGTGGTCGCGGACGCCGACCGCCGGATCGAGGATCTCGACATCCTCGGCGTCGCCGAGCGCGAGCTGCTGCTCTACGGCTGGAACGACACCGCCCGCCCCCTGCCCGACCTGCTCGTGCCGCGGATGATCGAGGCCCAGGTCGCCCGTACCCCCGAAGCGCCCGCCGTGACCAGCGGCGACGTGACCCTCACCTACGCGGAGCTCAACGCGCGGGCGAACCGCCTCGCGCATCTGCTCGTCGGGCGGGGCGCGGGTCCGGAGTCGGTCGTGGCGATCGCGGTGCCGCGGTCGCCGGAGATGATCGTCGCGGTGCTCGCCGTGCTGAAGTCCGGCGCGGCGTACCTGCCCGTCGACACCGAGTACCCCGCCGACCGCATCGCCTACATGCTGGCCGACGCCGCACCCGCCCTGGTGGTCACCGCCCAGGACGTCGTGCCGCACCTTCCCAAGGGCGCCACCCAGCCCCTCCTCGTCCTCGACGCCCCGGCGACCGTCGCCGACCTCGCCGGGCAGCGCGCGGACGACCCCGCCGACGCGGACCGCACGGGCCCGCTGCTGGCCGACCATCCCGCCTACGTGATCTACACCTCCGGCTCCACCGGCACCCCGAAGGGCGTCGTCGTCCGCCACGCCGGCCTCGCCGACTACGTCGCGGGCGCCGGCGGCGACTACCGGGGCGTCGCCGGCACCGTGCCGCTGCACTCCTCGGTCTCCTTCGACACCACGGTGACCTCGCTGCACGTCCCGCTCACCGTCGGCGGCCGCATCCGGCTCACCGACTTCCTCGAAGGGGCCGTCGAGCAGGACTTCAGCCTGCTGAAGGTGACGCCCAGCCACCTCGGCATGCTCGCCGACTCCGTCGAACCGGCCGAGGCCGACGCCGAACTCCTCGTCGCCGGCGAGGCCCTCACCTCCGCCGCCGTCGCGCCCTGGCGCCGCCGGCACCCGGACGGCGCGGTCTTCAACGTCTACGGCCCCACCGAGACCACCGTCAGCGCCGTCCAGCACCGCGCCGCCCCCGGCGAGGAACTTCCCGACGGAGCCGTGCCCATCGGCCGCCCCCTGCGCAACACCCAGGCGTACGTCCTCGACCGGCGGCTCAACCCCGTCCCGGCCGGAGTCCCCGGTGAGCTGTACCTCGCCGGCGAGGGCGTGGCCCGCGGCTATCTGAACCGCACCGCGCTCACCGCCCAGCGCTTCGTCGCCGACCCGTTCGGCCCGGCCGGCACCCGGATGTACCGCACCGGCGACGTGGTCCGCCACCGGGCCGACGGCAGCCTGGAGTTCGTCGGCCGCGCCGACGACCAGGTGAAGGTCCGCGGCCACCGCATCGAACTCGGCGAGGTCGAGGCCGCGCTCGCCACCGTCCCCGGTGTCGCCCGCGCCGTCGCCGCCGTCCGCGAGGACACCCCCGGCAACCGCCGCCTGGTCGGCTACCTCGTCCCCGTCGAGGGCGCCGCCCCGGACGGCGAGGCGGCCCGCCGCCACGTCGCCGCCGCCCTGCCCGAGTACATGGTCCCGTCGGCCGTCGTCACCCTCGACGCGGTGCCGCTCACCCCGAACGGCAAGACCGACCGCAGGGCCCTGCCCGCACCGCAGCAGACCGCGGTGGTACGCGGCAGGGAACCGCGCACCCCGCAGGAAGCGATCCTGTGCGGCCTGTTCGCCGACGTCCTCGGCGTCGGCCGGATCGGCATCCACGACGGGTTCTTCGCGCTCGGCGGCCACTCCCTCCTCGCGACCCGGCTCCTCAGCCGCATCCGTTCGGTCCTGGGCGTGCAGCTCGGCATCCGGGCCCTCTTCGAGGCCCCGACCGTCGCCGGCCTCGCCGAGCGCCTCGACGGCGCCGGCACGGCCCGTCCGGCCCCCGCCCCGACCGAGCGGCCCGACGCCGTCCCGCTGTCCTTCGCCCAGCGCCGCCTGTGGTTCGTCAACCAGATGGACCCGACGAGTCCGCTCTACAACATCCCGATGGTCCTGCGCCTGTCCGGCGACCTCGACCGCGCGGCCCTCGGCGCCGCGCTCGCCGACCTCGCACAGCGCCACGAGAGCCTGCGGACGGTCTTCCCGGCCACCGACGGCGAACCCCGTCAGGCGGTCCTCGACGCCGAGGCCCAGCCCGTCGGCCTCACCGTCCTGGACGGCCCGGACGACGGTTGCGCCGGACCCGAAGACGCGCAGGCCCGCATCGCCGCACTGCTCCGCGACGGCTTCGACCTGACCGGCGAGGTCCCGCTGCGGGCCACGCTGTTCGTCACCGGTCCGGACGAGCACGTGCTCGTCCTGGTCCTGCACCACATCGCCGGCGACGCCTGGTCCCTCGCCCCCCTGGCCACGGACCTCTCCACCGCCTACCGGGCCCGCGTCCGCGGAGAGGCACCGCAGTGGACGCCGCTGCCCGTCCAGTACGCGGACTACACGCTGTGGCAGCGCGAGCAGCTCGGCGACGAGAGCGACCCGGACAGCGAGATCGCCCGCCAGCTCGCCCACTGGACCGATGTGCTCGCCGGTCTGCCCGAGGAGCTCGCCCTGCCCACCGACCGGCCCCGGCCGCTGACCGGTGCCCAGCGGGGAGCGAAGCTGCGCTTCACCCTCGACGCCCAGCTGCACCGCCGGCTCCTGGCCCTCGCCGGCTCGACGGGCACCAGCCTCTTCATGGTCCTCCAGGCCGGACTCGCGTCCGTCCTCAGCCGGCTCGGCGCGGGCGACGACATCCCGATCGGCGCCCCGATCGCCGGCCGCACCGACGACGCCCTCGACGACCTCGTGGGCTTCTTCCTGAACACCCTGGTCCTGCGCACCGACACCTCCGGCGCCCCGTCCTTCCGTGAGCTGCTCGCCCGCGTCCGGGACACCGACCTCGCCGCGTACGCCCACCAGGACCTGCCCTTCGAGCGCATCGTCGAGGCGCTCAACCCGCAGCGCTCGCTCACCCGTCACCCGCTCTTCCAGGTGACGCTCACCGTCCAGAACTCCCGCGACGCCGCCCTCGAACTGCCCGGCCTCACCGTGTCCGCCGAGGCCGGCACGTCCTCCTGGGCACGCTTCGACCTCTCCCTCGGCCTCGGCGAACGGCACACCGCGAACGGTGTCCCGAACGGCCTCGAAGGCGTCGCCGAATACTCCGCCGACCTCTTCGACCGCGCCACCGTCGAGACCGTCGTCGCCCGCCTGGAGCGCCTGCTCCGCGCCGCCGTCGCCGACCCCGACCGCTCCATCGGCGACATCGACGTCCTGGACGGGGTGGAGCGTGAGCGGCTGGTGAGTGGGGTGAACGCGACGGGTTCCGTGGTGCCGGTGGGGTTGGTGCCGTTGTGGTTC
>NZ_JBVJMN010000123.1:0-4658 GCF_055584185.1 Streptomyces sp. NPDC104202
TTTGGGGGGGGTTGGGGGGGGGGGTGGGGGGGGGGGGGGGGGGGGGGTTGGGGGGGGGGGGGGGGGGGGGGGTGTTTTGGGGGGGGGGGGTGTGGGGGGGGGGGGGGGGGGGGGCGTGGGGGGGGGGGGGGGGGGGGGGGGGGGGGGGGGGGGCGGGGGGAGGGGGGGGGCCCCCCCCCCCGGCCGGGGGTCAGCCGATGGTGTTCTCGACGCCCTTCTTCGCGTTCGACCACGCCTTCTCCGGCGAGGTGCCCTTGCGCTCGACCTCGCTCAGGGCGTTGGTGATCTGCTGGGCGATGTTCTGGTCGTGGACGCCGAGGACCTGCACGGGCGCCGCCTTCGCCGCGTCACCGAAGATCCGGCCGATGGGGGCGTCGGAGAAGAACGGGTCCTTGGCGTCGGCGACCTTGGCGATCGCGCCGGTGGCGGAGGGGAAGTTGCCCTGCTTCTCGAAGAGGCGGGTCTGCTGCTCGGGGGCGGTGAGCCACTTGATCAGCTCGTACGCCTCCTTCTTGTGCTTGGCGGCCTTCGGCACGGCGAGGTAGGAGCCGCCCCAGTTGCCGGCGCCGCCGGGCAGCGTGGCGACGTCCCACTTGCCCTTGTTCGCCTCACCGGCCTGGCCCTTGATGTAGCCGAGCATCCAGGCGGGGCAGGGGATGGTCGCGAAGGAGCCGGCGGAGAAGGCCTGGTTCCACTGCGGGGACCACTGGTCGAGCTTGGCGCTCAGGCCGCCCTGGGCCGCCTGCACGGAGTGGTCCCAGGCGGCGCGGAGCGCGGGGTTGTCCTCCCAGATCAGCTTGCCGGAGGCGTCGTAGTAGCGCTCCTTCTCCTGGCCGATCATGATCGAGTAGAGGCTGCCGACGCTGTCGATCCAGGCGCTGCGGCCCGGGGCCTTCGCCTTGTACTGCTTGCCGAGGTCCAGGTAACCGTCCCAGGTCGACCACTTCTTCGCGAGCTCCTCGCGGTCGGTGGGCAGGCCGGCCTGCTTGAAGAGGTCGGTCCGGTAGCACATCGCCTCGGGGCCGACGTCGGTGCCGAGGCCGAGGACCTCGCCGCCCTTGCCGGTGGCGGCGGCCCACTTGGCCGGGGCGAACTGGTCCTTGAGCGCGTCGGCGCCGTAGGTGCGGAGGTCGGCGAAGCGGTCGGCCTGCTGCTGGGTGACGGAGGCGATGCGGCCCACCTCGATGCCCTGGACGTCGGCGAGCCCGCCGCCGCCGGCGAGGCGGGTCTGGAGGGACTTCCAGTAGTCGGCCTCGTCCTCGGTGTCGGTCTGCTTGATGGTGACGCCGGGGTGGAGCTTCTCGTACTCGGCGTACAGCCCGGCCTCCTTGTATCCGAAGGAGCCGAACAGGTCCACGGTGATCGTGACCTTGCCTCCCGCGCCGTCCGACGCGTCGTCCGTCGCGCCTCCGCAGGCGGTGAGCAGTGCCCCGGTGAGTGCGACCGCCCCCAGGCGGACGGCGGTTCTCTTGGCGGCTCGGGCGATGGGCATGGGAAGCCTCCCTTGGCTTCGGAACGAGCGAGAGCGTCTGAGAGCGCTCTCAAGCCTGCGGAGGGAGAGTGCCTGGGGAGCGGCTCATCCGTCAAGGCTCGAAGGCGTAACGGACGGGACGGACCGTCAACTCCGGTCTGTGTTCAATCTCTTGACACACTCGTTTCCAGGGTTTTACGTTTCCGGCCATCTGAGAGCGCTCTCAGCAACTCACCGCGACTCCCGCGACGACATGAGGTGCCGTTCATGCCAGCCCCCCGCACACGGCCGGCCGCAGCGCTGGTCCTGGTCTCCGCCCTCGCCGGCCTGGGACTCGGCCCCGCCGCCGCCCCCGCGGCCGCCGCCACCGTCCCCACCGGTGCCGGAAGCTACTCCGACACCCGCCCCGCCGGAACCTCCGGCCCCACCACCAACACCGGCGCGCCGGTCACCCCCAAGGTCACCGCCGCGGCCCAGGGCAAGCCGGTCCCCACCAACGACTGGTGGTCCTCCCTCGCCTTCCAGCGCTACGGCGACAACCCGTACTCCACCCCCATGTACGGCCACCCGCTCACCTACCAGGCCGTCGCCGGCGGACTGGAGATCGGCTACCCCACCAGCCCCGCCGTGGTCGGCGACGGGCGCCAGTACGAGTTCGCCCACAAGCGCGACCTCACCCTCGGCCTCACCGGTCTCAACTCGCCCGACACCAAGGCCGACGCCTGGTCCGACTGGACCGTCACCCCCTACTGGTCCGACGGCGCCCGCACCCTGCGCACCACCATCGGCCACGGCCTTCCCTTCGTGTACGCCAAGGGCACCGGCGGCGACGCGCGGATCACCACCGCCGAGACGCCCGCCGTCTTCGCCGACCAGGGCAACGTCCTCGGCATCACCGTCGCGGGCCACCACTACGCCCTCTTCGCCCCCAGCGGCACCGACTGGAACGTCTCCGGCACCACCGTCACCGCGGGCCTCGGCGGCAAGGACTACTTCTCCGTCGCCGTCCTGCCCTCCACCGACGCCCTCGCCACCTACCGGAAGTACGCCTACAGCTTCGTCACCGGCTCCACGGTGAACTGGGCCTACGACGCCGGCACCGTCCGCGCCACCTACAGCCTCACCACCGAGGCCAAGGAGGGAACCGAACGCGGCACCCTCCAGGCCCTCTACCGCCACCAGTGGCTGCACACCACCGACCCGCTCACCCCGTACACCTACGTCTCCCCCCGCGGCACCATGAAGGTCCGCGAGGGCGCCTCCTTCACCACCGCCCAGCGCGCCGCCGCCACCCTGCCCGCCCTCCCCGGCGGCACCGGAGCGGACGCCGCGCGGCTGCGCGGCTACCTCAACGAGGTCGCCAACGCCTCCGACCCCTTCTCCGGAGCCGTCGACACCTACTGGACCGGCAAGGCGCTCGGCAAGCTCGCCCAGCTCGTCCCGCTCGCCGACCAGATCGGCGAGGGTGCGATCCGCGACAAGCTCCTCGGCCTGATGAAGGGCCGCCTCCAGGAGTGGTTCACCGCGGGCGGCGCTGCCGAGTTCTCCTACGACGGGGCCTGGAAGACCCTCACCGGCTACCCCGCCTCCTACGGCAGCGACACCGAGCTCAACGACCACCACTTCCACTACGGCTACTACGTCTACGCCGCCGCGATCGTCGCCCAGTACGACCCCGCCTGGGCCGCCGACTCCGCCTGGGGCGCCATGGTGAAGACCCTGGTCCGCGACACGGCCAACCCCAGCCGCACCGACAGCGCCTTCCCCTTCCTGCGCGGCTTCGACGTCTACGCCGGACACAGCTGGGCCAGCGGCCACCAGGGCTTCGCCGCCGGCAACAACCAGGAGTCCTCCTCGGAGTCCACCAACCTCAGCGCCGCGCTCGTCCTGTGGGGCGCCGCCACCGGCGACACCTCCCTGCGCGACCTCGGCACCTACCTGCTCACCACCGAGGGCGAGGCCATCGCCCAGTACTGGTTCGACGCCGACCAGCAGGTCTTCCCCGCCCCCTTCCAGCACGACACCGCCGGCATGGTCTGGGGCAGCGGCGCCGCCTACTCCACCTGGTGGACCGCCAATCCCGAGGAGATCCACGGCATCAACGTCCTCCCCGTCACCGGCGGTTCGCTGCACCTCGGCGGCCACAAGGAGGCCGTCCGGCGCAACATCGCCGAGATGGAACGCGAGAACGGCGGCCCCGCCGTCGAATGGCGCGACATCCTCTGGGAGTTCCAGTCCTTCGCCGACCCGGCCGCCGCCAAGGCCAAGTGGGACGCCGGAAACGCCGGATACACCCCCGAGGCGGGCGAGTCCAAGGCCCACACCTACCACTGGCTCACGGCCCTCGACACCCTCGGCGCACCCGACGCCTCCGTCAGCGGGAACATCCCCACCTCCGCCGTCTTCCTGAAGGGCACCACCCGGACCTACGTCGCCCACAACCACGGCGCGACCGCCCGCACGGTCACCTTCTCCGACGGCAAGACCCTCAGCGTCCCCGCCCGCTCGACCGCCAGCGGCACCGGAACCGGCGGCGGCACCGACCCCGGCCCCGACCCCGAGCCGTCCACCGGAAACACCTTCCAGCTCCGCACCGGCGGGACGCTCACCACGGCGGGCGGCGCCACCGCGGGCGCCGACACCATCGCCTCGGCCGGCGGGGCCAACCACGACGGCACCCCGAACCGCCCCCTCGTCTACGAGGCCAGGAACGTCAACGGCACCCTCCGGTCCGGCGGCTCCACCGCCTTCCGGCTCCAGGTCGACGCCGGCACCGCCGTCGGCCTCGGCCAGCAGGCCCGGATCAGTTACGACCTCACCGGGGACGGCACCTTCGACAGGACGGAGACCTACCAGTACTTCGCGACCGACCCGGTGACCGGCTGGGAGGAGTACGCCCAGTCCCGCGGCCTGCGGTCCGCCACCGGCACCCTCGGGAACCTGCGCGGCGGCACCGTCCGCCTGGAGGTCTGGAGCGCCATCGGCAACGCCGACGCGCGCCTGCAGACCGGGACCGACCGCTCCGTGGTCGTCATCCCGTTCGACTGAACCGAGCGTCCCGCGCGACGGCGGGGGGGGGGGGGGGGGGGGGGGGGGGGGGGGGGGAGGGAGGGGGGGGGGGGGGGGGGGGGGGGGGGGGGGGGGGGGGGGGCAGGTATCCGAGGTGTGGTGGGGGGAGGGCCTCATT
>NZ_JBVJMN010000124.1:0-4061 GCF_055584185.1 Streptomyces sp. NPDC104202
ACCCTTCCACCCCCTTAGCAAAAGCCTAGAACAACGGCCCCTCTGGAACCGTGGGGGGGGCGGGCCCCCCCCCCCCCCCCGCCCCGGAGTCGAATCCGCCGTCGGAGGCCGCCCGCCCTGCCCCCTCCGGGCGCTCAGGCCCGCGCCGGCTCCGCCAGCCTGCCGTCCCGGACGGTCACCGTGTGGTCGGTGCGGGCGAGGTGCGTCCGGTCGTGGGTGACGAGGACGGTCGCCGTGCCGCGCTCGGCCGTGAGGCCGGCGAGGAGGTCCATCACGGCCGCGCCGCGCTCGTGGTCGAGGGCGCTGGTGGGCTCGTCCACCAGGAGGACGGACGGCTCGTTCATCAGGGCGCGGGCGATGTTCACCCGCTGGCGCTGACCCCCGGAGAGCTGGTGGGGGCGCCGGTGGCCCTGGTCCGCGAGGCCCACCGCGTCGAGCAGGTCCCGGGCCCGGCCCCGGACCGCCTTGGGCGGACGGCCCGAGAGGTGGGCCATCACCTGGAGCTGCTCCAGGGCGCTCAGCGAGGGCAGCAGGTTGGGCTGCTGGAAGACGATCCCGATGTGCTCGCGGCGCAGCCGCGCCTTGTCCGCCGGGGTGAGCGGCCCGGTGTCCGCCCCGGCGACGACGACCCGGCCCGCGTCGGGGGTGACGAGCGTGGCCGCGACCGCGAGCAGGCTGGACTTGCCGGAGCCGGACGGGCCGACGACGGCGGTGAGCGTGCCGGCGGGGACGGTGAGGGAGACGGCGTCGAGGGCGGTCAGCCGGCCCTCGCCGTCCGGGTAGGTGAGGGTGACGGCGTCGAGGACGAGGCTCATCGGGCGCTCCCGAGGGCGGTGAGGGGGTCGACGGCGGTGATCCGCCGGATGGACAGAGCGGCACCGGCGACGCCGAGGACGACGATCACGGCGGCCGGCCCCAGGACGGTGAGGGGTTCCAGGACGAAGGGCACGTTCCCGCCGCTGACCAGGGCGCCGATGCCGACCGCGAGCGCGGTGCCCAGCAGCGTGCCGGCGGTGAGCATGAGGACGGCCTGCCCGAGGGCGTCCCTGAGGAGGTAGGGCGTGGACGCGCCGAGCGCCTTGAGCACGGCCACGTCGCCGCTGCGCTGGATCGTCCAGACGGTGAAGAACGCTCCTATGACCAGCGCCGAGATGGCGAAGAGGAAGCCGCGCATCAGCTGGAGGGAGCCGTTCTCGGCCTGGTAGGACCCTATGGCGGTGAGCGCCTCGTCGACGGTCCGCGCCTGGGTCCCCGCGGCCGTGTCGCCGGCCGCCCAGTCCGCGCCGTCGCCGCGCAGGGCGATGACGGTGGCCTGCTCCTGCGGGGTGGTCCCGCTGTGGCCGAACCGCTGCCAGTCGTCGAGGGAGGTCCACACCACGGGGGTGTGGCTGTACGAGGCGTCGCCGGCCACGGCCGTGACGGTCACCTCCAGCGGCCCCAGCCGCAGCGCGTCGCCGGCGCCGACGCCCAGCTCCTCCGCGGCCGACGCGGACAGCACCGCCTTCCCCGCGGCGACCGGTGCGGGGGCGAGCCCGGAGCCGGTCTCCGTGCCGAAGGCGGAGACGGCGGCGGTGCGGTCCCCGGCGGCGGCGTTGAGGGTACGGATGCCGAGCGGCGCGGCTCCTGTCACGCCGGGCCGCTGCGACCACCGGCGCCACTGCTCCTCCGTCACCGTCGAGTTGGTGAAGGAGACCGACTGCCCGGACGGCGGCGCCGCGAAGGCCAGCCGGTCGGCGGGCAGGCCGGTGATCGCGGAGACGTTCTCCCGCGCGAGCCCGGCGGTCAGCCCGGACAGCAGCCCCACCAGCAGGGTGATCAGCACGATCACGGTCCCCATCAGGGTGAAGCGCCCCTTGGCGAATCTCAGGTCTCTCGATGCCACGAACATGCTGACCAGAGTGGTCGGCCGGGGGTCCGCGGGGCATCGCGCCACGGATGGCTCCGCAATCAAACTTTCGGTTGAGTCCGGATTGTCTCCCGCTGTCTACCCTGGAGGGATCATGGATCCCCGCTCCTCCCTCCATCCGGCCCGGCGCCCGCTGACCCCCGTCCTCCGCGCGCTGCGCCTCTGCCTGCACCTCCTCATGGCGGGGCTGCTCGTCCTGGCGGCGGTGCGCGCGGACTCGGCGGGCGGGACGGCGATGGCGCTGGTGACGGGCGCGGTCTACGCCGCAGGCTCCTTGCTGCCGTCCGTACGGGACTCGCAGCGGGCCGCCGCCCTGTGGCTGGCGGCGCTGGGCCTGTCCTGGCTCGCGCTGCTCTGGCTGACACCGGAGGCCCTCTGGCTGGCCTTCCCGCTCTACTTCCTCCAGCTGCACCTGCTGCCGGTGCGCTGGTCGCTGCCGGCCGTGGCGTTGACGGCGGTCGCGGCGATCCTGTCGTACGTGGGCCACGGCGCCGCGCTCAATCCGGGCGTCTTCATCGGCCCGCTGCTCGGTGCGGCGGTCGCGGTCGCGACCGTCCTCGGCTACCAGGCCCTGTACCGGGAGAGCGAGCGGCGCCGGCGGCTCATCGAGGAGCTGATCGAGACCCGTGCGGAGCTCGCCGCGGCGGAACGGCACGCGGGCACCCTGGCCGAGCGGGAGCGGCTGGCCCGCGAGATCCACGACACCCTCGCGCAGGGCCTCTCCTCCATCCAGCTGCTGCTCCGGGCCGCCGAGCGCGCCCTGCCGCCGGACTCCCCGGCCGCCGGGCACATCGACCGGGCCCGCGAGGCGGCCCAGGACAACCTCGCCGAGGCCCGCCGCTTCGTCCGCGCCCTCACTCCCCCCGACCTGGAGCACGGCTCCCTCGCGGCCGCCCTGGAGCGGCTGTGCGAGCCGGGCCGTCCGGGGGCGGGGGCGTACGCTCCGGACGGGACGACGGGGCCGGACGCGCCGGACGGGACCACAGAGGCGTACGCGCCGGACGGGACCACAGAGGCGTACGCGCCGGGGGCGGGCCGTCCGGCCGGGCCCCGGGTCCGCTTCACGACGAGCGGGACGCCGGTGGAGCTGCCGACCCCGTACGAGGTGGCGCTGCTGCGGATCGCGCAGTCGGCGCTGGCAAACACCGTGCGGCACGCGGGGGCGTCGCGGGCCGAGATCACACTGTCGTTCATGGACGCCTCGGTGACGCTGGACGTCGTCGACGACGGACGGGGATTCGAGCCCGGCGCCGTGCGGCCCTCGTCCGACGGCGGCTTCGGGCTGCCGGCGATGCGCTCGCGGGCGGAGTCGCTGGGCGGCACGTTCACGGTCGAGTCCGCGCCCGGTCAGGGCACGGCGGTCGCCGTCTCCCTCCCCCTCCCGGCTGGAGCCTCCGCATGACCATCCGTCTTCTGCTGGCCGACGACCACCCGGTGGTGCGGGCGGGCCTGCGCGCCGTCCTCGACACGGAGCCCGGCTTCACGGTCGTCGCCGAGGCGGCCACCGCCGAGCGGGCGGTGGAGCTGGCCGCCGCCGGCGGCGTGGACGTCGTGCTGATGGACCTCCAGTTCGGCGCGGGCATGCACGGCTCGGAGGCGACGGCGGCCATCACGGCCGTGCCCGACGGGCCGAAGGTGCTGGTCCTCACCACGTACGACACGGACGCCGACATCCTCGCCGCGGTCGAGGCGGGCGCCTCCGGGTACCTGCTCAAGGACGCGCCGCCCGAGGAGCTGGCCGCGGCGGTCCGTACCGCGGCGGCCGGCCAGTCCGCCCTCGCCCCGGCGGTCGCCCACCGGCTGATGGACCGGATGCGCACCCCCGCCGAGGCCCTGACCAAGCGCGAGCTGGAGGTGCTCCAGCTCGTCGGCGAGGGCCTCTCCAACCAGCAGATCAGCAAGGCGCTCTTCCTCAGCCAGGCGACCGTGAAGTCCCACCTGGTCCACATCTTCGCGAAGCTGGGCGTCGACTCCCGCACGGCGGCCGTGGCGACGGCGACGGCCCGCCGGCTGATCCGGCGCTAGGGCCTGTCGTCAAAATCCCCGGGGCAGACGGGATTTTTTCCACCAACCCCCGGGGGGGGGTTTTTTTTTCCTCCCGGACCCGGGGGGGTTGGGGGGAGGAAAGCCTCAGTGGTCGGCGCGGCCGGAGCGG
>NZ_JBVJMN010000125.1:0-4017 GCF_055584185.1 Streptomyces sp. NPDC104202
GGGAGGGGTGTTGGGGGGGGGGGGGGGATGGGTGTTTGTCCGCTTGCCCCCGTGTAGGCAAGGACCTTGAAGGCGGGGGGGGGGAAGGGGGGGGGGGGGGGGGGGGGGGGGTCCTCCCCCGCTTCTCCTGCCCTTCGGGCTACTGCCAGGCGCAGTGGACGTGGTTGCCCTCGTCCAGTGCTTCCGTCGCGCCGTACGCGCGGCAGGCGCTGACGAAGGTGGCGTTGCTGACGGACATGTTGTCCGCGTCGAACGCGATGCCCTTGTAGTGGTTCGAGTTCGACGAGTGGTCGCCGCCCGCGATCTCGGTGACGAGGAAGGTGTAGCCCCGCTCCGTGGCCAGCTTCAGCATGCCGTTGAGCATGGCCGTGGAGAGCCAGACCTCGCGCTCGCCGACGTCGCTGTAGTTGCTGGTCTCGGCGGTGGTGCCGTTCTTCGTGTCGGTGATGTTCGCCTGGGCCGTGGAGTCGGCGTCGACGACCCCGCTCACGTGATAGGTGAGCAGGGAGATGCGGGAGTTGGCGTCGATCGACGCGGCGAGCTGGGCGCGGCCGGTGCCGCCCCCGCCGCTGCCGGAACCACCGACCAGGGCGTTCCAGGTGTTCGGTCCCACGATGCCGTCCGCCGTCAGGCCGTGCTTGGACTGGAAGTCCCTGGCGGCGTTGGTCGACGCGGTGCCGAAGTCACCGTCGACGACGAGGCCGTACCCGTACCGGTTCAGCTGGGCCTGGGCCGCTTTGGCGGCGTTGCCGGTGCTGCCGCTCTGTACCGTGGCGACCAGCTTGGGCCAGGTCAGCGGGCCCACCGAGCCGTCCGCTGTGAGCCCGTTGGCGCTCTGGAACGCCGAGACCTTCGCCTCGGTCGCGGGACCGAACCGGCCGTCGGCCCCGGTCGTGTACCCGCGGTGGTTGAGCAGGTGCTGGATCGTCGTCACCTGGGCCCCGCTGTCGCCGTTGGCGATGACGGGCCACGTGGCGGCCGAGGCGGTGTTCGGCCCGAGCAGGACGGCCACCATCGCGGCGATGACCGCGGCGACCAGCGCCGGGATGCGTCTGCGCATGTCTCTCCTTCGCGTGCTGCGCCGGCCGGCGTCAGCGGTAGCGGACGTGCAGGTGGTTGTCGTGGTTCGGGTACTGCGTGGTCAGGCCCTCGGAGATCAGCGTCGGGTCGTTGAAGTAGACGACCTCGATGTGCCCGGGGGCCGCCGCGCGGATCGCCTGCACGAGCCGGCGGGTCGCCGCCCGGTCGTAGGTGCCGGACTGCCAGGTGATCCGGCCCGCCGAGCACTGCGCGGAATCGGTGCGGATCGGCCAGATGTCGATGTCGAGCCCGACCTCGTGGCTGGCGTGGCCCGGGATGTCGCCGCCGTGCTCGAAGCCCGCGTCGCCCATCGGCACCCTGCCCCGGCCGGTCGAGGCGAACGACGCGGCTGCGGCCTCCAGCTGGCCGACCGCCGCGGCGGTGGCCCAGTTCGCTGTCGCGTTGCCGTCCGGGTTCTGGTCGCAGATGTGGGTGAAGTTCACCAGCTCGTAGTGCCAGACCAGGTTGCGCCAGGTGTCGGGGCCGACGACTCCGTCGGCGGACAGGCCGGCGTGGCTCTGGAAGGTCTTCACCGCGGTGGCGGTCGCCGGGCCGAAGGCGCCGTCGACCGTCAGGCCCGCCGAACGCTTGGCGTTGAGCAGGTACTGCACGGCCTTCACGGCCGATCCGTTGTCGCCCTGGCGCACCGTGGAGACGAGCTTGCCCCAGGTGTTCGGGCCGACGATGCCGTCCGCCGTCAGGCCCTGGGAGCTCTGGAAGGCCTTGACGGCGGTCGCCGTGCCGGAGCCGAAGACCCCGTCGGCGGCCACGGACTGGCCGTGCGCACCCAACAGGTACTGGAGGGCGACGACGTCAGTGCCTCGGTTGCCCGAGCTCTGCAGGTGGTACGCCGCTCCCGCGAACGCCTGGGCCGGGGTGCCCGTCTGGACGACCAGGGCCGTGGTCAGGGCGAGGAACAGGGCGATCCGGGCGCTGTGCTTGCGCAGACCGGACGATCGGAGCATGGTGCGATCCCTCTCGTGTCGAATCATGTCGGGCTCGATTGCTGGGGGTTACGGGGGACGGGGTGGATTCGGGGACGGGTCGTGGGTGGCGGGTCACGTGCGCTCGGTGGCCTGGCGCGTTCCCGTGGGACGTCCTCGTGGCGGGGCTCAAGGGACCGGGTGCCCGAAGGTCAGGCCGTACCGGTGCTCCAGCTCCCGGATGCGCGGGAGCAGGCCGCTTTCCAGCGCGTGGAGTTCGTCGCGGTGCGCCGCCTCGAAGGCGGTGCGGCGGGCGGTGCGCAGGGGTTCCCGGACCGCTTCCACCGGGGCCATGCAGGCGGCGTAGGCCGCCCCGAGGCCCCGGTCGGCGCGGGCGGCCTCCGCCCCGTCCTCGATGCCCTGGACGGTGCGGTCGACGAGAGCGAAGAAGCCGTCCTCGTCCTCGACCTCGACGCCGTACCGCGTGAGGCAGCCGGGCAGGGTCCGCAGGGCCTCGCGCGCCCGAGGATCGTCCCGGACCGCCGAGACCTCCGGCCACCACAGCGACTGGAGCGGCGAGTACAGCGCCTTGAACTCCTTGGCCGCGGCGCGGCCCTCCGTCGCGCAGCGCTGCTGCGCGGCCCGGTCGGTCCGGCCCGCCCCCCGGCCACCCGGTGAGGCCGACGGCAGGGCGGGCACGCTCATCGTGAGCCCATGCCGCCCGATGAAACCTAGGTCGGGCAGGTCGGACCAGCCGATGTACGCGGGGGGCGGTACCTCGGCGGGCCGCACGCCCGCCCGCTCCGCGCACTCCTGGGTCCGGGCGTGGCTCACCAGTTGGGCGAAGCCGTCGAGACCCTGGGTCAGCCTGCTGTCCGTACCGGTCGCGGGCAGCACCATCGCCGTCAGGTCCCGCTCCGCCGGCAGGCCCCGCGCCACCGCAGGCGGCCGTGCGGGGCCCGGTGCCGTGGGGAGGGACACCGCTGAGAGGCCGGGCGCGGAGCCCCCGCAGCCCGTCAGGGCGGCCGCCGCGATGACGGCGCCCAGGACCGCAGCGGTGATCGGCCTCTTCTTCACAGCGTCTCGTGCCTCTCGGTTGTCCGGGCGCCGCGGGGCCGTCATGCCGGTGGCCCCGCGGCGTGCTGCCGATCCGCCGGGGAGCGGGTCAGTGGGTGATCTTGACCGTGTCGCCGCCGTCGAGCAGGCTGGAGACGCTGAACTGCGTGCCGGCGGAGAGGCCGGTGATGAGCCAGTAGGTCGAGTCGTTGACGCTGTGGTTGCCGTCGTACGCCTGGACGTACCGCTTCGAGCCGGTCACCCAGCCGGACGACTTCTTGTAACGGCCGGCGTAGTGGTCGTAGGTGCGGACGCCGGCGTTGTAGGAGTAGGTCAGGTTCAGGTCACCGCAGCCGCTGGAGGCCTTGGTGGCGATGGTGCCCTGAGACTCGTACTCACCGGTGGTGAGGGTGGTGACCGTGCACGCCTGGGCCGAGGCGGACGCCGCCGGGGCGAGCGTCACGCAGGTGGCGGCCACTCCGGCCAGGGCGAGGGCACCTGCGGTGAGGGTGGTGCTGCGGATGCGACGCATGTCGTGACTCCTGTGGTCGGACGGGTGGTGGTGAGGGACGGTGTGCGAGGGGCCTGTTCCGGCCGCCGCCGTTTCGGGCCCAGCGGAATCCTGACCATGCCGACCGGCGAATGCGTAGGTCCCGTCGCCCAGTCGGGACACTCACGGGACGCGCGCCCACCGGGACGCACGGGAGGGGACGCACGCGGGGACGGGCCGGGAACAGGAAAGGGACGGGGGGAAGGGGACAGGGGGAGGGAAGGGACGGGGGAAGGGGACAGGGGAGGAAGGGACGAGGGAAGGGCGGGTTGCGGGAGGCGAGGGGCACGGGGCTCGGGGGACGGGAGAGGGGGGGGGGGGGGGGGGCCCCCCCCCCCCCCCCCCCCCCCCCCCACCCCCCCCCCCCCCCCCCCCCCCCCCCCCCCCCCCCCCCGCGCCCCCCCCCCC
>NZ_JBVJMN010000126.1:0-3822 GCF_055584185.1 Streptomyces sp. NPDC104202
CGCTCTCGAGGTCCCCCCCCCCCCCCCCCTGCCCCCCCCCCCCCCCCCCCCCCCCCCCCCCCCCCCCCCCCCCCCCCCCCCCCCCCCCCCCCCCCCCCCCCCCCCCCCCCCCCCCCCCCGTCCGCACCACCGCACGCATCGACCTGGAAGGACGCCCCCGTGGCCACCTCCGTTCGGGCGAGGACCGACGGCTCCCCGCCGCCCACCGCACCGCCCTCCTCCTCCGGTCCCCGCCGCCACCGCTCCTCCTCCGGAGGCTGGCGGAGCACGCTCTACCGCTGGGACCTCAAGGCGATCCCGTACGTCTTCATCGCCCCCTTCTTCCTCACCTTCGCTGCCTTCGGCCTCTTCCCGCTGCTCTACACGGGCTGGCTCTCGCTGCACCGCGTCGAGCTCGGCGGCGACCCGGCGTGGAAGGGCCTGGAGAACTACACCGACCTCGCCACCAGCGAGTTCTTCTGGAACGCACTCGCCAACACCTTCACCATCGGCGTCATCTCCACCGTCCCGCAGCTGCTCATGGCCCTGGGCCTGGCCCACCTGCTCAACTACAAGCTCCGGGGCCGCGGCTTCTTCCGCGTCGCGATCCTCGCCCCGTACGCCACCTCGATCGCGGCGGCGACCCTGGTCTTCGCCCAGCTGTTCAACACCGACTACGGCATGATCAACGGCCTCCTCGGCTGGATCGGCATCGACCCGGTGAACTGGGAGTCGTCCAAGTGGCCGGCACAGATCGCGATCTCGGTGATCGTCACCTGGCGCTGGACCGGCTACAACGCGCTGATCTACCTCGCCGCGATGCAGGCCGTCCCCCAGGACCTCTACGAGGCCGCCTCCCTCGACGGCGCCTCGCGCTGGCGCCAGTTCGTCAGCGTCACCATCCCCTCGATCCGGCCGACGATCCTCTTCACCATCATCGTCTCCACCATCGGCGCCACCCAGCTCTTCGGCGAACCGATGCTGTTCGGCGGCAGCGTCGGCATCAGCGGCGGCAGCGGCAACCAGTTCCAGACGCTGAGCCTGCTGATGTACGAGAAGGGATGGGTGACCGGCGCGCTGGGACAGGCTTCCGCGATCGCCTGGGTCATGCTGCTGCTCCTGCTCCTGATCGGCGGCGTCCAGGCGCTCGTCGCCCGCCACCAACGCAAGAAGCTGGGGGGCTGACGCATGGCCCGCACACTCGACACGACACCCCTCGACACCACGGCGCCGGCGGCGCGGCCGGGGCGCCGCTTCCGCCAGACCGCCGGCCGGCAGCACCACGCCGGCCCGCTCACCTACGTGCTGCTCGCCGTCGCCGCGTTCGTCTCGCTCTTCCCGCTCTACTGGAACGTCGTCGCCGCCTCGCACACCGGCGAGCGGGTCGTCGAGGCACCCGCCCCGCTGCTGCCCGGAAACCGGCTCCTGGACAACCTGAGCTTCGCCTGGAACCAGGTCGACATGGGCGCGGCGCTGATCAACACCACCATCGTGGCGAGCCTGGTGGCCCTGTCCACCGTGCTCTTCTCCACCCTCGCCGGCTTCGCCTTCGCCAAGCTGCCCTTCCGGGGCCGCGGCATGCTGCTCTCACTCGTGGTCGCGACCATGACGATCCCGCCGCAGCTCAGCGTCATCCCGCTGTACCAGATCATCACCGACCTCGGCTGGTTCGACCAGCTCCAGTCGGTGGTCCTGCCCTCGCTGGTCGCCGCCTTCGGCGTCTTCTTCATGCGTCAGTTCCTCGTCGAGGCGCTGCCGATGGAGCTGGTGGAGGCGGCCCGGATGGACGGGGCGCACAGCCTGCGCGTCATCTGGCACGTGGTGTTCCCGATCGCCCGCCCGGCCATGGCCGTCCTCGGCATGCTGGTCTTCGTGCAGGCGTGGAACGACTTCTTCTGGCCCTTCATCGCGCTCACCCCGGACGGCAACCCCACTCTCCAGGTGGCGCTCGCCGGACTCGGCGCCGGGAACCACACCGTGGACCACGCCGTCGTGCTGACCGGTGCCCTGATATCCACCGTGCCGCTGCTGCTGGTCTTCGCCTTCCTCGGCAAGCACATCGTGGGCGGCATCACGGCCGGTGCCGTCAAGAGCTGACGGGCTCCCCGCCGTCCCGGCGCCCCGTCCGGCCTCTCCTTCCCGCGCGGAGCCCGTCTCCGCGCGCCCCCTCTCCGTGGGCATGCCCCTCTCGTGCCGCATGCCCTCTCCGTAGCGCACGTACCGAACGTACCTGCCCCGTACCCGCGTTGGGAGCGCTCTCCTATGACCGCGTCCGAGACCCGGCCGCTCACCGCCACCCGTTCGTTCCCGTCCGACTTCCTCTGGGGCGCGGCGACCGCCGCGTACCAGATCGAGGGAGCGGCGGCGGAGGACGGCCGCACCCCGTCCATCTGGGACACCTTCTCGCACACGCCCGGCAAGGTCTTCGAGGGCCATACCGGAGACGTGGCCGTGGACCACTACCACCGGTTCCGCGAAGACGTCGGCATCATGGCCGAACTCGGCCTGAACGCCTACCGGTTCTCCGTCTCCTGGTCCCGGGTGCAGCCCACCGGGCGGGGGCCGGCCGTCCAGAAGGGCCTGGACTTCTACCGGGCGCTCGTCGACGAGCTGCTCGCCGCCGGGATCGAGCCGGCCCTGACGCTCTACCACTGGGACCTGCCCCAGGAGCTGGAGGACGCGGGCGGCTGGCCCGAGCGGCAGACCGCCGAGCGGTTCGCCGAGTACGCGGGGATCGTCGCCGACGCCCTCGGCGACCGGGTCAAGCGGTGGACCACGCTCAACGAGCCGTGGTGCAGCGCCTTCCTCGGGTACGGCTCCGGGGTGCACGCACCCGGCCGGACCGACCCGGTGGCGAGCCTGCGCGCCGCCCACCACCTGAACCTCGGGCACGGTCTCGCGGTGCAGGCCCTGCGGGCCGCGCTGCCGGCCGACCGGCAGCTCTCGGTCTCGCTGAACCTGCACGAGGTGCGCCCGCTGACCGGTTCGGCCGAGGACCTGGAGGCGGCCCGTCGCATCGACGCCGTCGGCAACCGGGTGTGGCTGGGCCCGATGCTGGAGGGCGCCTATCCCGAGGACCTCCTCGCCGACACGGCGCGGCTCACGGACTGGTCCTTCGTGAAGGACGGCGACACCGCCGCGGCGAACCAGCCGCTGGACCTGCTGGCCGTCAACTACTACACGCCGACGCTCGTCTCGCACGTGCCCGAGGGCGCGGAGAAGCCCCAGGACGACGGGCACGGCAACAGCGCGTACTCGCCGTGGCCGGGTGCGGACTCGGTGGCCTTCCACCGGGCGCCGGGCGAGCCGACGGCGATGGGGTGGGCGGTCGACCCGAGCGCCCTGTACGACCTGCTGACCCGGGTCTCGGCCGAGCATCCCGGACTTCCGCTGGTGATCAGCGAGAACGGGGCGGCGTACGAGGACGTGGTCGGCGAGGACGGCACGGTCCACGACCCGGAGCGGGCCGCCTATGTGCACGCGCACCTGGAGGCCGTGCACCGGGCGATGGCCGACGGGGTGGACGTGCGCGGGTACTTCCTCTGGTCGCTGCTGGACAACTTCGAGTGGTCGTACGGCTATCAGAAGCGGTTCGGCGCGGTCCGGGTCGACTACGACACGCTGGAGCGGACGCCGAAGTCGAGCGCGCGGTGGTACGCGCGCGTGGCGCGGTCGGGCGAGCTGCACGCGCCCGACGCCGGCTGATCCGGGAACGGGGGGAGGGGGGGGGGGGGGGGGGGGGGGGGGGGGGGGCCCCCCCCCTGGGGGGGGGGGGGGGGGGGGGGGGGGGGGGGGGGGGAGGGGGGGGGGGGGGGGGAAGGGGGTTGTTGGGGTTGGTGGTTG
>NZ_JBVJMN010000127.1:0-3729 GCF_055584185.1 Streptomyces sp. NPDC104202
CCCCGGCCGTTCCGCTCCTTCAGGAGGTATGACCGTGACCGTCACCATCGCCGAGGCCGTGGACGAGGCACTGCTGCCCTTCCCTTCCTCCCCCGTCGCGCTGTCAGTGGAAGAAGTGGCGCGTGCCGGTGAAGTACATCGTCACGCCCGCGCTCCGCGCGGCCTCGACGACCAGCTCGTCACGGACCGAGCCGCCGGGCTGGACGACCGCCTTCACGCCGGCCGCGGTGAGGATCTCCAGGCCGTCGGGGAAGGGGAAGAAGGCGTCGGAGGCCGCGTAGGCGCCGCGCGCCCGCTCCTCGCCGGCCCGCTCGACCGCGAGCTTCGCGGAGTCGACGCGGTTGACCTGGCCCATGCCGACGCCGACCGAGGCGCCGTCCTTGGCGAGCAGGATCGCGTTGGACTTGACCGCGCGGCAGGCCTTCCAGGCGAAGGAGAGCTCGGCGAGCTCCTCGGCGGAGAGCGCCTCGCCCGTCGCCAGGGTCCAGTTCGCCGGGTCGTCGCCGTCCGCCTGGAGGCGGTCGGTGACCTGGAGCAGCGCGCCGCCGTCGATCGGCTTGACCTCGACCGGGTTGGCCGGGGCGCCCTCGGCGCGCAGGACGCGGATGTTCTTCTTCTTGGCGAGGACCTCGACCGCGCCGTCCTCGTACGCCGGGGCGACGATGACCTCGGTGAAGATCTCCGCGACCTGCTCGGCCATCGCGACCGAGACGGGGCGGTTGACGGCGATGACGCCACCGAACGCGGACAGCGGGTCGCAGGCGTGCGCCTTGCGGTGGGCCTCGGCGACGTCGGCGCCGATCGCGATGCCGCACGGGTTGGCGTGCTTGATGATCGCGACGCAGGGCTCGGTGTGGTCGTACGCGGCCCGGCGCGCGGCGTCGGTGTCCGTGAAGTTGTTGTAGGACATCTCCTTGCCGTGCAGCTGCTCGGCCTCGGCGAGGCCGCCCGTGCCGTCGACGTAGAGCGCGGCGCCCTGGTGCGGGTTCTCGCCGTAGCGCAGCACGTTCTCGCGCGCGTAGGTGGCGCCGAGGAAGGCCGGGAAGCCGGAGTCGTCGGCGGCCGCGTAGTCGTCGGCGAACCAGGAGGCGACGGCCACGTCGTACGCGGCGGTGTGCCGGAAGGCCTCGCCCGCGAGGCGCTTGCGGGCGGTCAGGTCGAAGCCGCCGGCCTGCACGGCGGCGAGCACGTCGGCGTACCGCTCGGGGCTGGTGACGATGGCGACCGACGGGTGGTTCTTCGCCGCGGCGCGGACCATGGACGGGCCGCCGATGTCGATCTGCTCGACGCACTCGTCCGGGGTGGCACCGGAGGCGACCGTCTCGCGGAACGGGTAGAGGTTCACGACGACCAGGTCGAAGGGCTCCACGCCCAGCTCGGCGAGCTGCTCGCGGTGCGACTCCAGGCGCAGGTCGGCCAGGATGCCGGCGTGCACGCGCGGGTGGAGGGTCTTGACGCGGCCGTCCAGGCACTCGGGGAAGCCGGTCAGCTCCTCGACCTTGGTGACCGGCACACCGGCGGCGGCGATCCTCCCGGCCGTGGAACCGGTGGAGACGAGCTCGACACCGGCCTCGTGCAGACCGCGGGCCAGCTCCTCGAGCCCCGTCTTGTCATAGACGCTGACCAGCGCGCGGCGGATGGGCTTAACGGTGTCCGTGTTCACCGACATGAACCTTTCGTCCCTCAATGCGGTAGCCGTGCCGGGCGAGACGCCCCACGACGTCGACGAGCAGCGAGCGCTCGACTTCCTTGATGCGCTCGTGAAGAGCGTCTTCATCGTCCTCGTCCCGCACCTCGACCACGCCCTGGGCGATGATCGGGCCGGTGTCGACACCGTCGTCGACGAAGTGGACGGTGCATCCGGTGACCTTCGCGCCGTAGGCGAGGGCGTCGCGCACCCCGTGGGCACCGGGAAAACTGGGCAGCAGGGCCGGGTGGGTGTTGACGACCCGGCCGCCGAAGCGGGCGAGGAACTCCTTGCCGACGATCTTCATGAAGCCGGCCGAGACGACGAGGTCCGGCTCGTGGGCGGCGGTGGCCTCGGTCAGGGCGCGGTCCCACTCCTCGCGGGTGGCGTGGTCCTTGACGCGGCAGACGTAGGTGGGCAGCCCGGCGCGCTCGGCGCGCTCCAGACCGACGATGCCGTCGCGGTCGGCGCCGACGGCGACGACCTCGGCCCCGTACCCCTCGGGGTCGGAGGCGATGGCGTCGAGGAGGGCCTGCAGATTGGTACCGGACCCGGAGACCAGGACGACGAGGCGGGCGGCAGCCACTGGGTCACTCTTTCCGTGGTGTTTGTGCGGTCATACGAACGAATCGTGCCGCTCGATACGGGGAACCCTACGAACGGCTCGACCGTCAGCAACGATACCGGCACACGGGACGGCCCCCACGGGACGGGGGCGGAGCAGGACGGTAGCGTCAGGGTCCGACCCGGGACCGAGCTCCCGGCGGCGGGCGTCCGAGCACGGCCGAGCAGCAGACCAGCAGCAGACGAGACAGCAGCGGAGACCACGGGTGCGGCCGTGGTCGCGACGACAGAGGGAAGACGTCCAGCAGATGCCGGATCGCCAGTCCACGAACGACGACAACCCGTTCGCACCGCCGCCCGAGGGCCGGCCGGACCAGCCGTGGCAGCCGCGGCGGCCGGAGGGGACGGACGACGACGCCGACGGGTCCCCGGACGCGTCGGGCCCGTCCGACGGCCGCTGGAGCCCACGTCAGCCGGGCCCCTCGGGGGACGGCTTCGGCCGGGGTCCGGAGCGGCAGGGCGGCGGCCAGGGAGGTCCGGAGGGCGGTCCCGGCCGGGGCGGTCCCGGGAAGGGCCCGGGGCTCCGCTGGGACCCGACGGACCCGGCGCAGCGGCGCGCGCGGTACGCCATCCTCGCCGGCATGTGGGCCTTCTTCTTCGCCATCTTCGAGATCCCGGAGCTGGCGCTGCTGCTGGGCGCCCTCGGCCTCTACTGGGGCGTCAGCTCGCTGCGCGCCAAGCCGCGGCCGGCCGCTGACCTGTCGCCGACGTCACAGCCGGCGTCCCGCCCCTCGGGACAGCCGCAGGGCGCCGCGGCCCCGGCCGGGGCCGCGGCCTCCGGGGCGACCCCGGTACCCGCCCCGGGCCGCTCCCTGCGCACCGCCGCCATCAGCGGTCTGGTCGCGTCGTGCGTCGCCCTCGCGATCGTCGCCGTGGGCTTCACCATGCAGCTGGTCTACAGCGACTTCTACGAGTGCCGTGACGACGCCCTGACCCATCAGGGTCAGCTGGCCTGCAACGACCTGCTGCCCAAGCCGCTGCGCGCGGGCTTCGGCGTCCGGGAGTAGCGGGTCCGGCGGCGTTCAGCCGCCGGACGGCGGGGCCGGCGGTCGCGGCTCCTGCGGCCCGGCCCTCCCGGCCTCGTCCGCGGGCGGCTCGGCGGGAGCCGGCGCCGGCCCGGCGTCGTCGGACGGGGCCGCGGGCCGGGGCGCGGCCCGGAGCGGCAGCGGCGGCGAGGGCTCCCAGGCCGCCGGGAGGAAGTCGTAGGGCTCGTAGCCGGAGTCGTCGTCGAGGTCGTCGAAGTCGTCGAGGTCCGGGCCGACGGCACCGGCCGGGCGGGGGGGGGGGGGGGGCGGGGGCGGGGGGGGGGGGGGGGGGGCCGGGGGGGGGGGGGGGGGGGGGGGGGGGGGGGGGTGGGGGGGGGGGGGGGGGGGTTGTCGGTTGGGTTTTTGTTTTTTTTTCCCGCCCCCGTTAAGTAC
>NZ_JBVJMN010000128.1:0-3632 GCF_055584185.1 Streptomyces sp. NPDC104202
TGAAGGTGGAGGGGGGAGAAGAAAGGCGAGGAGGGGTGAGGGGGGAAAACACACCCCGCGGGAAACAGACCACACCGGGGGAACCCCCCCCCCCCCCCCCCCCCCCCCCCCCCCCCCCCACGTCCGGGCACCGTTCTGCGCGCCTGCGCGCCGTACGCGAGAGCCACGCGCCGTACGTGAGAGCCCCGCGCGTTGTACGTGAGAGCCGCGCGCCGTCCTTCACGTCGGCGCGCGGCTCCTCACGTCAGCGGGCGGTGCTGCGCGCCCGGGGGCGGTCTACGGCTCGAACTTGTAGCCGAGGCCGCGGACCGTGACCAGGTAGCGCGGGGCGCCCGGGTCCGGCTCGATCTTCGCCCGCAGGCGCTTCACGTGGACGTCGAGGGTCTTGGTGTCGCCGACGTAGTCCGCGCCCCAGACCCGGTCGATGAGCTGCATGCGGGTCAGTACGCGGCCCGCGTTGCGCAGCAGCATCTCCAGGAGGTCGAACTCCTTCAGCGGCAGGTCGACCTTGCCGCCCCCGACCGTCACCACGTGGCGGTCGACGTCCATGCGGACCGGGCCGGCCTCCAGCGCCGCCGGGGTGACCTCCTCCGGCTCGCCGCGGCGGCGGAGCACCGCGCGGATGCGGGCGACCAGCTCCCGCGAGGAGAAGGGCTTGGTCACGTAGTCGTCGGCTCCTATCTCCAGGCCGACGACCTTGTCGATCTCGCTGTCCTTGGCGGTCACCATGATGACCGGGACGTTCGAGCGGCCGCGCAGCTGGCGGCAGACCTCGGTACCGGGAAGCCCCGGAAGCATCAGGTCGAGGAGGACGAGGTCGGCTCCGTTGCGCTCGAACTCGTCGAGGCCGTCGGGCCCGGTCGCCGCGACGGCGACCTCGAAGCCCTCCTTGCGGAGCATGTACGACAGGGCGTCGCTGAAGGATTCCTCATCCTCGACGACAAGCACTCGGGTCACGGAAGGACCTCCGGGGCGGGGAGCGGTTCGGTCATGAGATCAGGGGTGGGGGAGAGGGCCGGCCGGCGGTCGCGTGCGGCGCCCGCCTCGGGCAGCCGCAGGGTGAAGGTGGAGCCCTGACCCTCGGTGCTCCAGACGGTGACCTCCCCGCCGTGCGAGGCGGCCACGTGCTTCACGATGGCCAGGCCGAGCCCCGTACCGCCGGTGGCGCGGGAGCGGGCCGGGTCGACGCGGTAGAAGCGCTCGAAGACGCGCTCCTTGTCCTTGTCGGGGATGCCGATGCCCTGGTCGGTGACGGCTATCTCGATCAGGTCGCCGCCGGGCGCGGCGATCTTGCGGGCCGCGATGCCGACGCGGGTGTGGGCGGGTGAGTAGTTGACGGCGTTCTCGACGAGGTTGCCGAGGGCGGCGGCGAGCTGGCCGCGGCTGCCCCAGACCCGCAGGTCGGCGGTGCCTCCGGAGGCCATGGTGATCTGCTTGGTGGTGGCCGTGTGCCGGGAGCGGTCGATCGCCTCGGCGACGAGCTCGTCCACGGACACCGGCTCGGAGTCCTCCAGCGGGTCGTCGTTCTGCACGCGGGAGAGGTCGATGAGCTCCTGTACGAGGTTGGTGAGGCGGGTCGCCTCGATCTGCATCCGGCCGGCGAAGCGGGTGACCGCCTCGGGGTCGTCCGAGGCGTCCATGACGGCCTCGGAGAGCAGGGAGAGCGCCCCGACGGGGGTCTTGAGCTCATGACTCACGTTCGCGACGAAGTCGCGGCGTACCGCTTCGATGCGGCGGGCCTCGGTGAGGTCCTCGACCAGCAGCAGCACGAGCCGCGAGCCCAGCGGGGCGACGCGGGCGGAGACCGCGAGGGCCTCGCCGCGTCCGGTGCCGCGCCGGGCGAGATCCAGTTCGACCTGCCGTATCTCCCCGTCGCGCCGGGTGTCGCGGGCCATGTTGAGCATGGGCTCCACGGCCAGCTTCCCGCCCCGGACCAGGCCGAGCGCGTACGCCGCCGAGCTGGCCTTCACCACGGAGTCGCTCTCGTCGAGGACCACCGCGGAGGAGCGCAGCACGGACAGCACGGTGTCGACGCCGGGCGGGAGCACGGCGTCGGTGTGCAGGGAGGTACGGGTGGGTCGCGCCTGGTCGCGTTCGCTCCAGCGGAACGCCAGCATGGCGATCACGCCGGTGCACACGCCGGCGATCGCGGCCAATGCGGCGACCGCCGCGTTCACGTCCATGCCCTCAAGGTTATGCGGGCCGACGGACACTCTCCCAGCCGTCCGAGTGCCTGCTCGAACACTCGTCGCCCAGAGTTCACCGTGAAGACCGGGCCGGTTCATTTGGCCCCGGGGCGGTGGTGGCGGCCGTCGCCCAGAGTTCACCTTGGGGAAAGTGCCGGTTCATGTCAGGTGTCGGAACCGGACGCGTAGGGGGCCGAACGTGGCAACGTGGGGGTCCGAGCCCCACCCGGACCCCGGAGCATTGCGTAGAGAGGGACATCCATGCGGGACGCGTACCACGAGGAACTGGACTCGATCGGCGAGAGCCTGGTCGAGATGGCCCGACTCGTCGGGTCGGCGATCGGGCGCGCCACGACGGCCATGCTCGACGCGGATCTGAAGCTCGCGGAGAGCGTGATCGCTGCGGACCAGAAGGTCGACGACCTCCAGCACGACCTGGAGGCCCGGGCGATAGCACTGCTCGCCCGCCAGCAGCCGGTGGCGACGGATCTGCGGATCGTGGTGACCTCGCTGCGGATGAGCGCCGACCTGGAGCGCTCGGGCGACCTCGCCCAGCACGTGGCGAAGCTGGCGCGGCTGCGCTTCCCCGAGACGGCGGTGCCGCGGGACCTGACCGCGACCATCCTGGAGATGGGCCAGCTGGCGCAGCGCCTGATGGCGAAGGCGGCCGAGGTCATCATCACCAAGGACGTCGACCTGGCCCTCCAGCTGGAGCAGGACGACGACGAGATGGACCTGCTGCACCGGACGCTCTTCCAGCACCTGATGGACGACCGCTGGAAGCACGGCATCGAGACCGCCGTGGACGTCACGCTCCTCGGCCGCTACTACGAGCGCTTCGCCGACCACGCGGTGTCGGTCGCCAAGCGCGTCGTCTACCTGGTGACCGGCGAGCACGCCGACGAGCTCCAGGCGGCGGACGCGCCCGTCGAGGGCGCGTAGGCGCGGCCTCCCCGCCCCGCGGCCGCGGGGGTCGTGTCGGGGGGCACGATCGCCGCGGCCGGCGGAAGCGCGGCAGCACGGCTCGCGGACGGCGCACGGTGGCATCAGTAGGGGGCGCACGGACGGCGCGCGCGATCCCGGTGCGCCGTTGATGCGCCCGGCAGGGCGGGCATGCAGTGGGGAGAGACGAATCCGCGTCTCCTAAGGGAGGGATCCCCATGGCCGATTCGCCCATCACCACCGACTCGACGCCCGAGGCCCCGCGCGAGGCGGTGTTCCTGCCCGTGCTTGGGGCCTGCGGCTGCGGTTCGGGCTGCGGCTGCGGCTGCCAGTCGGGATCACCGTGCCAGTGCGGAGGCTGCTCGGGCTGACCGGTGAGGGGGGGGGGGGGGGGGGGAACACGCCCCCCCCCCCCCCCCCCCCCTCCCAGACAGAGAAGATCTTGCCGCCCCTCGCCCCCCCAACCGCCCCGAAAAACAACCTCCCTTTGAAAGAGCCCGGGCC
>NZ_JBVJMN010000129.1:0-3629 GCF_055584185.1 Streptomyces sp. NPDC104202
AAAGACCCCCCCCCACCCCCACCCCCCCCCCCCCCCCCCCCCCCCCCCCCCCCCCCCCCCCCCCCCCCCCCCCCCACACCCCCCCCCCCCCCCCCCGCCGCCGATGACCACCAGTCGTTCGCTCATACGGGAGACGCTACTTCCCGGAGGGCTCCGGGGGCTCCGGTGCCGGGGCGACCCCGGCGGCGTTCCGCCCGGGCCCGGGCTGTCCGGGACGGGGCACCGGGACCGGTGCGGGACGCTCCGCGGCGCGGGCGGCGGCCCGGGCGGCGAGGCGGGGACGCAGGAACCGGCGCCACAGCACGAAGCCGATCAGCGCCACCGCCAGCCAGGGGGCGAGGGCGGCCAGCACGACGCCGAGCCAGGCCACCGCGGCGACCAGCGCGTTCCAGCCGCCGCCGAGGGCCTCCCCGAAGCCCGGACGGCCTTCCTCCGCGGCCGCGGCCGACGGCTCGGCCTTCTCGGACAGGTCCAGCGTGATCGTCGCCAGCGACGTGCGGTCCTTCAGCGACGCCTGCTGGGCGAGGAGCGACTCCAGGTCCGCCTGGCGGCGGCTCAGCTCGCCCTCCAGCGTCACGACGTCGGCCAGCCGCTCCGCCCGCTGCATCAGCGCCCGGACCCGCGCCACGCTCGCCCGCTGGGTGGCGATCCGGCTCTCCACGTCCACGACCTGCTCGGTCACGTCCTTGGCGTCGGCCTTGCGCGCGAGGAGCCTGCCGGTCCCCGCGAGGCCGGTGAGGACGGAGTCGTACCGCTCCTGCGGCACCCGCAGCACGAGGTGGGAGGTGACGGAGGCGTCGTCGGCCCGCTCCGTGGTCTCGTTCTCGATCCGCCCGCCCGCGTCCGCCGCCACCCGGCGGGCCGTGGCCAGCGCCTTCGTGACGTCCGCGACCTCCACGGAGAGCGAGGCGGTACGGATGACGTGCTGCGGAGCCGGCACCTTCGCCCCCGGCGCCGCCGCGCCCGAGGAGCCGTCGGCGGCGCCCTTGCCCGCGTCCGCCGCCGTCCCGTCGGCGGGCCGGGCCGCGCTCAGGTCCGCCTTCTCGTCGCCGGCGGCGTCCGACCCGGCGCCGCAGCCGGCCAGCACCAGCGAGGCGGCCAGCAGCGCCGCCGCCACCGATCCCGCCCGTGCCGTGGTCCGCGATCTCGCCGTCGTCCGTGCGTTCCGCATGGGTCCCCCCGGGGGTGATGGGTGAGTGTCGCCGGTTTGACGTCCGGGCCCGGCGAACGGGTTGCCCTCCGGCGGTAGCGATGCGGTCACGTTCCGGCCTCGGAACGGGCGCGGCGGACGGAGCCCGGAGGGGAGGGACCGCGCGTCCGGGGGACGGGCGGCGGTGGTCGGGAGGAAGCGGGCGATTTGAGAGAGTGGTCCCATGAACGCGGACACCACGGGACCCCATGTCGTCGTCGCGGGAGGCGGGATCGCCGGACTCGCGGCCGCCCACCGGCTGGCCCTCGCCGGTCACCGGGTGACCCTCCTGGAAGCGGACGGCAGGGTCGGCGGCAAGCTCCTCGCCGGGGAGATCGCCGGAGCGCCCGTCGACCTCGGCGCCGAGTCGCTGCTCGCCCGCCGTCCCGAGGCCGTCGCCCTCGCCCGCGCCGTCGGCCTCGGCGACCGGCTCCAGGCCCCCGGCACCACCACCGCCTCCGTCTGGTCCCGGGGCGAGCTGGTGCCGATGCCCAAGGGCCACGTCATGGGCGTCCCCGGCGACGCCCGCGCCGTCGAGGGCCTGCTCTCCCCGGAGGGCCTGCGGCGCATCGGCCGCGACCTCGAACTGCCGCCGACCGAGATCGGCGAGGACGTCGCCATCGGCGCGT
The DNA here is from genome assembly GCF_055584185.1 of Streptomyces sp. NPDC104202. Classification (NCBI taxonomy): domain Bacteria; kingdom Bacillati; phylum Actinomycetota; class Actinomycetes; order Kitasatosporales; family Streptomycetaceae; genus Streptomyces; species Streptomyces sp. NPDC104202. Next base: position 1,819 of record NZ_JBVJMN010000129.1, read on the forward strand.
ACGTCGCCGAGCGCATGGGCCACGAGGTCGTCGACCGGCTCGTCGAACCCCTCCTCGGCGGGGTCTACGCGGGCGACGCCCACCGGATCTCCATGAAGGCCGCCGTGCCCGCCCTCTTCGAGGCCGCCCGGGTCCACCCCACGCTCACCGCCGCCGTGCGCGCGGTCCAGCAGGCCGGGGCGGCCGTGCCCGCCGACGCGGCGGGCGCCGCCACCGGCCTGGGCGGCTCCGCCTTCCTGGGCATCGACGGCGGCATCGGCACCCTCCCCGGCGCCGTCGCCGACGCGGTCCTCGCCGCCGGCGGCGAGATCCTCACCGGCACGCCCGTCACCGCGCTGCTCCGCACCGGCGCCACCGGCTGGCGGGTCACCACCCCCGACCGGGTGTTCGACGCCGACGCCGTGCTCCTCGCCACCCCGGCCGGCGCCGCCGCCGCGCTGCTCGGCGCGCACGCCCCGGACGCCGCCGCCGGGCTCGCCGGCATCGCGTACGCCTCCATGGCCCTCGTCACCCTCGCCTTCCGCCGCTCCGACGTCTCCGGGCTGCCGGGCTCCGGTTTCCTGGTGCCGCCCGTGGACGGCCACACGATCAAGGCGTCGACGTTCTCCGCGCAGAAGTGGGACTGGGTCGCCGACGGGGCCCCCGACCTGTTCGTGCTCCGCACCTCCGTCGGCCGGCACGGCGAGGAGGAGCAGGTCCACCGGGACGACGCCGATCTCGTCGCCGCCTCCCTGAAGGACCTGGCCGCCGCCACCGGGCTCGCGGCCCGGCCGGTGGCCGGCACCGTCACCCGCTGGATCGACGGACTGCCCCAGTACCCGGTGGGTCACCTCGACCGTGTCGCCCGCGTCCGCGGGGCGCTCGCCGCCCTGCCCGGACTGCGCGTCGCGGGAGCCGCGTACGACGGCGTCGGCATCCCCGCCTGCGTCGCCTCGGCCCACCGCGCGGCCGACGAGATCACCGAGGAGATCATCGCCACGTCGAAAAGGACCGACCCCGGTGCGGGGCACTCCTCGTGACGGGCGAGAATAGGCGTATGAGTGCGCCCGAAAAGATCCCGAACGCCGGTAAGAAGGCGAAGGACCTCAACGAGGTCATCCGCTACACCCTGTGGTCCGTGTTCAAGCTGCGCGACGTTCTGCCCGAGGACCGCGCCGGTTACGCCGACGAGGTCCAGGAGCTGTTCGACCAGCTCGCCGCCAAGGACATCACGGTCCGCGGCACGTACGACCTGTCCGGTCTGCGCGCCGACGCCGACGTCATGATCTGGTGGCACGCCGAGACGAGCGACGAGCTCCAGGAGGCGTACAGCCTCTTCCGCCGCACCCGGCTGGGCCGCGCTCTGGAGCCGGTGTGGTCGAACATGGCGCTGCACCGCCCCGCCGAGTTCAACAAGTCGCACATCCCGGCCTTCCTGGCCGACGAGAACCCGCGCGACTACGTCTCGGTGTACCCCTTCGTGCGCTCCTACGACTGGTACCTGCTGCCCGACGAGGACCGCCGCCGCATGCTCGCCGACCACGGCAAGATGGCCCGCGGCTACCCCGACGTCCGCGCCAACACGGTCGCCTCCTTCTCGCTCGGCGACTACGAGTGGATCCTCGCCTTCGAGGCCGACGAGCTGCACCGCATCGTCGACCTCATGCGCCACCTGCGCGCCTCCGAGGCCCGGATGCACGTCCGCGAGGAGGTCCCGTTCTACACCGGCCGCCGCAAGAGCGTCGCGGACCTGGTGGCGGGCCTGGGGGGGGGGGGGGGGGGAGCGGGGGGGGGGGCCTGGCTCCGGAAGGGGCGGTGTAACCCCGACCGAG
>NZ_JBVJMN010000130.1:0-3583 GCF_055584185.1 Streptomyces sp. NPDC104202
CCCCCCCCCCCCCCCCCCCCCCCCCCCCCCCCCCCCCCCCCCCCCCCCCCCCCCCCCCCCCCCCCCCCCCCCCCCCCCCCCCCCCCCCCCCGGGGTCGTCGGCGCGCCCGTCGAGCAGCGCCTCGAACAGGGCGCCGCGCCGGGACGCCTCGCGGTGCTGGAGCTCCAGGGTGCGCAGCCGGTAGGCGTCGGCCATGGCGGAGGAGAAGCGGTCGATGGTCTCCCAGACCGCGCCGGCCATGTCCCCGACCAGACGCTGCTGCGCGGGGGAGCGCTCGCGCATCCAGTCCGCCATGGCCTGCCACAGCACCCGGCCGCCGCGCCGGTACGCCTGCAGGACGGTGGCGAGCGGCATGCCCTGCTCGGCCCGCAGTCGCCCGTTGTCGGCCGCGACCGCTTCGAAACGGTCTTGGTCGGCGCGCATGCCGCCGAACTCGGACAGGGCCAGTTCCATGTTGCCGCGCAGCGTCAGCCGCAGGTCCTCGTGGGAGACGGGGCTGCCGCCGGCGTAGCGCGCGCTGTGCGCGCAGATGTCCGCCGCGAGCTGTTCGATCAGCCCGTCGATGCCGGCGAGCAGGGTCACGGCCAGTTCACGGCGCAGCGCCAGCTCCTCGTTCATGGCGGCAGGATAGGCAGACACCCCACCTCCGCGAACTGGGCCGTCGCCCACGAGGCGCGGAACGCCCCTGGGCAACGGCCCAACCGGTCGGACACGGACCGCGGCGCGGTTTGATGCGGTGCGGTGGGATGTGGCCGGAGCCCGGAGCCCGGAGCCCGGAGCCCGGAGCCCGGAGCCCGGAGCCCGGAGCCCGGAGCCGCAGCCGCAGCCGGACAGCAGAGCCGCAGCCGGACGGCAGAGCCGGAGTGGCTGTCCGTACCGGACCGCGGCTGTGGGCGGCGAGCTCAGCCCGCGGACGCCGCCGGGACGCGCTCCTGCCCGGCCGTGTCCTCGCGGCCCACGGTCCGCCTCAGCGCGGCCGCCAGCGCGATGCCGGCCACGCCCACGATCACGACGAAGACGAACGGTGCCCGCTGGGAGCCCGTACGGCCTTCCAGCATGCCGAAGACGAACGGGCCGAAGAAGCCGCCGAGCAGGCCGACCGTGTTGATGAAGGCCAGCCCGACCGCCGCCATCAGGCCGGACATCCGTGACATCGCCACCGACCAGAACAGCGGCAGCGTCCCCATCAGGAAGAAGTTCGCGACGAACAGCAACGCGAACCGTCCCGGAACCCATCCGATGACCGGATAGGCGCCCATCGCCGCCGTTCCCGCGACCGCGCAGAGGACGATCAGACCGGTGTCGTTGCCGATGCGGCCGTGCAGCCACGGGAAGAACAGGACGCCGGCGAGAACGGCCAGGCCCATGCTGCCGGTGACCAGCCCGATGTTCATCGGCCCCGACACCCCGAGGCCCTCGACGATCGACGGCAGGTTGAACCCGACGGCGGAGGAGACCAGCTGGTTGACGAAGTACGTCGCGGCCAGGAGCAGGACGACCGGCCGCCCGAAGGCGAGACCGAGGTGGCCGCGCAGTCGGTGCGGCGACGCCCCGGAGCCGGCGGCCCGCTCGCTGAGGACCTCCGCCTCCCGCGACGACAGCCAGCGCGCGTCCTGCGGACGGCTCGGCAGCGCACACCACACCAGGACGCCCACGGCCACGGTCACCAGTCCCTCGACGAGGAACATCCACTGCCATCCCTGGAGGCCCGCGACGCCGTCGAGGCTCATCAGCCCGCCGCCCGCGGGCGCGCCCAGGACGGTCGCCAGGGCGGGTGCGGTGTAGATGAGCCCGACGACGGTGACACGGTGTCGCTGCGAGAACCAGAGCGTCACCATGTACATCAGGGCCGGGTACAGGCCCGCCTCGGCCGCGCCCAGCGCGAACCGCAGCACGTAGAACGACACCGGTCCCTGCGCGAACATCAACGCCGCCGAGACCAGCCCCCAGGTCACCGCGATGCGGGTGATCCACACGCGCGCCCCGACCCGGTAGAGCACCAGGTTGCTCGGCACTTCGAGGAGCGCGTAACTCAGGAAGAAGACTCCGGCGCCCAGCCCGTAGGCCGCGGCGCTGATGCCGATGTCCGCCTCCAGCTGCGTCTTGGCGAGCGCGACGTTGGTGCGGTCGACGTACGACATGAAGTACGCGAGCCCCATCACGGGCAGCAGGCGTCGTATCGCCTTGCGGGTCGCGGTCTCGTGCACCGCGTCGAGGGCATGGGGCATGACTGTCCTTCCAGCCGCACAGAGCCGCGCGACAGGCGTAGGGGAGAAGGCGGTACGCCGCCCGCACCGTCGGAGGACGAAGGGGCAGGTCACCGATGGGTGTCAGCATCGGGGACCGCCGCGACACCCAGCCATGTGCGCGTGCCCACCATGAGCAGCCGCCCACTGGGCAGCGGCCCGTGCCACTCCACCCGACGACGTGTCGAGGTCACGCCAAGACTGCCGATTCGTACGAGGGCTGTAACAGACGTCGGCCGACGGTGAACGGGCCGTGCCACGTGGAAACAATGACGGTGTCGCACGGATGAGGACCGGCTCCGCGCCGGTCACGGGGGAAGAGAGAAGAGCATGAACTCGAAGACGGTCAGGAGCGGTTCGCCGCGTCGGGGTCTGCGCGCCGTCGTCCTGGGCACGGCCGTGGTCGCGGCGCTGCTGACGACCACCGCCTGCCAGGGCGACGACCAGACCGCCGCGCCGCCCACCGCGGCCCCCTCGGGCTCCACGGCCCCCGGCGAGAGCACCCCGGACGCCACCGCCCCCTCGGGCGACTCGGGAACGGGCAGCAGCAGCCCGAAAGCCACGGCGACCGGAGACAGCGGCGAGACGGGCGGCGGCAACGGCACCCGGTACGCCGACTGCGAGGCGTCCGGCCTGACCACCGCGGTGGAGCTCCAGGACGCGCGCGGGGAGACCCCCCGCCACTTCCTGTTGAGCGTCACCAACACGTCGAAGACCCCGTGCGTCCTCAACGACGCGCCGCAGGTGCGCCTCCTGGCCGGTGACTCCGCCCCGATCGTCCGGCCGCTCGGTGAGCCGGACAGCGAGCCCGTCGTCGTCGAGGGAGGGGGCAAGGCCTACGCCGGCCTGTACGTCTTCGGCAACGACGAGGGAGGCGAGGCCCAGTACGACCAGTCCCGCCGCTTCACCGCGACGCTCGTCGCGGGCGAGGGCACCGAACTCCGCGGCACCCTCGTCTTCGCCCTGCCCGCCGGCCTCGGCACCGTCTCCGTCGACGACGCCGCCCGCGTCAACGGCTGGGCGGGCACCGAGGGGCTCGCCATGCGCCCGATCACCCAGCTGTGAGCAGCACCGTCACCTCGCGCCACTCACCGCGTCGGCCCTGACCGCCACGCGACACGCGTACGAGAGCCGGGGCCCGGATCGCGCCCCGGCTCCCTCGTGCGCCCCCGCCGGACCCGAGAGCGCCACAGCGTGTGGGGCCGGGCCCGGGCTGCGCGCGCATGCGCGGGAGCTGCCTGGGGCCTGTCGTCACCATCCCCTCTGCCCCGCGACGCCTGGCACGCGCTCTCGCCGCGCCGGGCGAAAGCGCGAGTACGTCCCGTACGAGCACTTC
>NZ_JBVJMN010000131.1:0-3204 GCF_055584185.1 Streptomyces sp. NPDC104202
GTGCTACAGCCAAGGTAACAGTACCCGGCTATGCCTCGTTGGTGGAAGGCGCCGAAAAGATTGCGGCAAGCCTCTTGGAGAGGCAAAGAGAATTGATGAACGCTGAGCCAGCCTTCAGATCTGCCCTTGAGGCGGCTAGAGATGCGGTCTCCGCTCGCAAGCCGACAGGTCCGATCCGGCCGATCCTCTTCATCATTGACGAACTAGACCGCTGCCGACCCGACTACGCGATTCAAACGCTTGAGCGAATCAAACACCACTTTGATGTGCCAGGAATAATATTCATAGTTGCAACGGACCACGGAAATCTCCCTGCTGCCGTGCAAACTGTTTACGGAGCTCACGTAAATGGGGAGGAGTACCTTCGAAAGTTCTTTGACTTTGAATACCACCTTTCCCCCGCATCACGTGATGCGGTAACGAAATACTTACTCAGCAGTGCCGGACTTGGCTTAGAGAGTAAGAGCACCTTAGAAGAAATCGTTGGACACCCTTCGGCCTTTGACATCAAGCAACTCAATGAAGAACAGGTCGAAGAGCTCGATAGAATTGAGTATGGCTCCTTCTTCACCGCGATGTCTTCAGCCTTTCAACTCTCCCCTCGCGATCAGATTAGAGCATTCACTTTGATATATGCGTTCTATATAACGCGTCCGAAGTCGTTCGTCACAATCCCGCTCCTTGATTGCTTTATCGCATGCCTTAGATTCGGATCACCGCAAAATTACATCCAACTGTCGTCGACAGGTGTAATTTCTATCCCTAGCGCCCATTCCATTTCCAGCGGCCCTAAAAATGATCTCAACTGCCTGATTGCTCAAAACTATAACGAAGTCCTGGATATGTTTGTTGGAAACCGAGCCAATCAGAGAAATGCACTCCATACAGTGGGAAAGAAGGTCAGAGAATCCAGCGCAGGCGCAAACCTTAGCGTGCTCGCAGCAGCCACCTCATTGGCCAGGTGCAATCAGTTACGAGGCTTTGATTCCTCTGCCTATATCGAGTCTGTGATTCGCCTGAGCAGGTCTTTGAACAGGGATGAGGAGGTTGGCTAACTCAGCTAACTTCAAGCGCGCCAACGGCCGCTTGATTCCAGCGCATCATTGAATCGCGCAGCAGCGGCGATGCTCGCTGCTTCCAAGCGCCGTGCCTGTTGCTGCTGCTCACGGGTTGGCAGCAGGCCGGGCAGCGGCGGCTCCGGCTGGATCGGCGTGCTGTCGGTCAGTCGGGCGACCGCCTCACGCAGAGGCAGGTCGGGATACAGCCGGACTGCACACCAGCGCTCGGCGTACCGCTTCGACTGTCGAACATTGGCCGCGCGCACTTCCTTCACCTGCCACATCTTCTGGCCTTCCATCCATAGCCGGACCCCTGGACCGCCATCGGGCGTGACGCTGGCCGTCTCCCGGCCGTTGTACCAGAGCGCCCAGCGCTCACCGGTCTGGACCCAGCCAGAGGGGATCGGGGCGGTTCGGAAGCCTTGGTAGCCGTGCGAGGGAAGCATGGCCGGAAGGATACGACTGGACGTCTCAACCGCTGCGATTCGATCAACTATCAGCCTTAACCGCTCAGACTGGCCCGCGCGACTGTTCTCGCATCGCGCAGTAAGGCTTCACCTACAGCAGCGCTGGTGGTTTCCGGCCAGGCGCAGGCTTCATCAGAAAAGCAGATTCCTAAAGCGCTCAATTGGCGTCGCGACTACAACTCCCGCCTTCTGAGATGCACCCCAAACTATGCCCGTCAGCCTCGCATCTTCCGGACTCCAAGTATTCCCGGCGTTTGTGACTTCGAGGTATCGCGTATTCCAAAGTGCTGAGCCGCTCATTCCATGGGGGAGTGGCAGTTCCCCCGTTTGAGCAGTCAGTGGTACTGCTTCTGTCGGGCTGAGTGACATGCAGATATGCATCGCCGGATCAGCTCTAGACTCCTCGTCAAGGACATCTTGGACAAACTCGACCTCATGTAGGAACACTCCAGTTCCTTGGATGTAATGTTGTTCAAAGCAGGCCTTAGCGTCGCTTCCAGGGAATCCGTAGAAGTAAAGATACTCGCCTTCTACAGGGCAATGCTGGGTGGCGATCATGCTTTCCGGAATGCACACACCCTTATGCTCAACAACGTCCCACGAGCTAGCCAATGAGGCGATAGCGAAGTCCATAGGTAGCGGCTTAAGTAAAAAATCCCTCTCTACAGAAACGCCACCTTCCGAGCCGTAACAGCTATAGGCAAGCTTACCTTTGGACTGAAAGTTTGCCACATGCTCGCATGTGCAAATATGAGGCTGACCATCCATATCGATGAGCCACCCGGTGCCGTGGTGGTCGCCAGGCGGCTTCCGGCTGTCTCCAGGGGGAATTGAGATGATGGCGACAGTGAACTGCTCAACAAGCTCCCCCATCTCATTGACCAGAAATTCGGGGGGGGGGAAGTTCTTTTCCATAAAAACTCCTCAGCGATCAACAAATTTTGAAGCCTGCCTAACCACGTCACAAGCCCTCAGTCGAATCTGGGCATGCCACTAATTTACCGTGCACTGGTTCGCGGGCCGCCCCTTGGACAGGGTCCGATCTTAGGGTGACCAGATCAAGCGAACAAGGCTGCGTGTGGCCCGCTCCATCTGCTTGCGGGGCGCATGCTTCGCGAATGCCCGCCTCGAGTTGTGAGGCTTCCTACGGGCGGCACGGGAAACGCGACGACAGCGCAGCGGCGAACGGCTGGAGAACGGTTCCTAAAGGGTTGCAGCAACGCGTACTTGTTTCGCCATGCCCGTCCGACCACCTATACGGCGTAGGCCGCGCTAGGAGACAAACAGCCAGTAGACGCGGCACCCTCCTTTGAGGTCCTCCACCCGAACCTTCCGCGAGCTGGTCTCCAGCACCTGCACTAGCGGCGTCTCGGCTCGCTCGGCTGCACTCCAAGCCACCTGCCCGGTGAGCGCCGCCAAGTACGCAGATGCAGCAGTCACCATTGGTTCTTCCTTTTGGCGTTCTTCGGACAGCGCGCGCAAGCGCGCGTGGATGCCGCTGGACGGCGCTGGATGCCTCGCAGGGCTTAAATCAAGCAAATCAAGAGTTTTGCGGACGTCTCTGGACTTCGCTGGACGTCAATGTGGTGGGCCCACCAGGATTCGAACCTGGAACCAAGGGATTATGAGGCCTCTATAGGGCTTCCACGCGCTTCCACAGGCGTCCCAGTTTTAAGCTA
>NZ_JBVJMN010000132.1:0-3124 GCF_055584185.1 Streptomyces sp. NPDC104202
CCCTCCTCCTCCCCCCCCCCCCCCCTCCCCCCTTCCCCCCCCCCCCCCCCCCCCCCCCCCCCCCCCCCCCCCCCCCCCCCCCCCCCCCCCCCCCCCCCCCCCCCCCCCCCCCCCCCCCCCGTTCCCGGCGGCGAACCGACCGGGGCCGCCCGGGCGTCCCACCCGCCATGAGGACGCTCACGCACGGGATACGCCAGCTGCTGCGCTTCGCGGTGCTGGAGGCGCGCTGCTGCGCCTTCGCCGTCGCACTCGTCGGAGGCATCGCCGTCTCCGGCCTGCTGCCCGCACTGCCCGTCGCCCGGTACGACCTGCTGCTGCTGTACGGGATCGGGCTCACCGTGCTGGCCTGGCGGGTCGGCTGGGACACCGGCCGGGACGTCGCCGTGATCGCCGGCTGTCACGCGATCGGCCTGCTCTTCGAGCTGGTCAAGGTCCGGATGGGCTCGTGGAGCTACCCGGAGGACGCGCTGACCAAGTTCGGCGGCGTCCCGCTCTACGGCGGCTTCCTCTACGCGGCCCTGGGCAGCTACGTCTGCCGGGCGTGGCGCCTCTTCGACCTGCGCCTGACCGGGTACCGGCCGCGGGCGACGGCGGTCCTCGCCGGCGCCGTGTACGTGAACTTCTTCAGCCACCACTGGCTGCCCGACCTGCGCTGGGTCCTCGCGGCGCTGCTGCTCGCGGCCACGGCGGGCACCTGGGTGCGGTTCCGGGTGGGACCGGAGGACCACCGGATGCCGCTGGCGCTGTCGTTCGTCCTCATCGGCTTCTTCCTGTGGGTCGCCGAGAACGCGGCCACCTACGTGGGCGCCTGGAGCTACCCGGACCAGCTGGACGGCTGGCAGCCGGTCTCCCCCGCCAAGTTCGGCGCCTGGGCCCTCCTCATCACCGTCACCTTCGTCCTGACGGCCCACCGCGCGGGAAATGTCCTCGCGTCCGCACGGGCACGTGAATAGGTCATTTCGTGCACCGCCGGGAACGACGTGCTACAGTCGACGGCAGTTGCAGTTGTGGTTCCCAAAGAACTTATGAGTGCCTTCGACGGTGGTGACATCGTCAGGCACTTTATGTGTTTTCGGTGCAGTTTTCCGACGGGGCAATCATCACGGCGACGCCGGGGTCCGCACGGTGTGGACTCCCGGGTTACGCCCCGAAGGAGATATGACATGGCCTCTGGCACCGTGAAGTGGTTCAACAGCGAAAAGGGCTTCGGCTTCATCGAGCAGGAGGGTGGCGGCCCGGACGTGTTCGCCCACTACTCCAACATCGCCACCTCCGGCTTCCGTGAGCTGCAGGAAGGCCAGAAGGTGACCTTCGACGTCACGCAGGGCCAGAAGGGCCCGCAGGCGGAGAACATCCTCCCCGCCTGACGTTGACACGTCCTGCGCAGCCGGGGTCCTCACCGTCGAGGTGAGGGCCCCGGCTCGTCGGTTTTCCCAGGCTTTTTCACGGACCGGGCGCCGCATTCCCAGGGGCGCGGCCGGATCCGTACGCAATCGGCGTTCGGTACGTTCTGGTGATTCATGGGGCCGCGGCCCCTCGTCGAATTCCTCGAAGCGCACCGTTTTCGAGGAAGGTCATCCATGAACAGCACCCCCCGTACGGGCGGGAAGCGTCCCGGCACGACCGCCGAGGGCGAATTCGCGGCGCCGTCGGCCGTCACCCCGGCCCTGCCCGCCGCCTCCGGCTTCGCCGAACTCGACCTGCCGGACGAGGTGCGCGAGGTACTGGCGCGCGAGGGCGTCGACACGCCCTTCCCGATCCAGGCCGCGACCCTGCCCGACGCCCTCGCGGGCCGCGACGTCCTCGGGCGCGGCCGGACGGGTTCCGGCAAGACCCTCGCCTTCGGCCTGCCGCTGCTGGTGCGCACCGCCGGGCGCCGCGCCGAGTCCCGCAAGCCGCTCGCCCTGGTCCTGGTGCCCACTCGCGAGCTGGCCCAGCAGGTCGCGGACGCGCTGGAGCCCTACGCGCGCGCCCTGAAGCTGCGCCTGGCGACCGTGGTCGGCGGCATGTCGATCGGCCGGCAGGCCACCGCGCTGCGCGACGGCGCCGAGGTGCTGGTCGCGACGCCGGGCCGGCTGACGGACCTCGTCGAGCGCAAGGACTGCCGGCTGGAGCGGGTGACCGTCACCGTCCTGGACGAGGCCGACCAGATGGCCGACATGGGGTTCATGCCCCAGGTCACCGAGCTGCTCGACCGGGTGAACGCCGACGGCCAGCGGATGTTGTTCTCCGCCACCCTCGACGCCAACGTCGACCTCGTCGTCGAGCGCTACCTCCACGACCCGGTCGTCCACTCCGTCGACCCGTCGGCCGCCACCGTCTCCACGATGGATCACCACGTGCTGCACGTCCACGGCGCCGACAAGTTCGCCACGGCCACGGAGATCGCCGCGCGCGACGGGCGGGTGATCATGTTCCTGCGCACGAAGCAGGCCGTCGACCGCTTCACCCGCCACCTGCTCGGCAGCGGCGTCCGGGCCGCGGCGCTGCACAGCGGGAAGTCGCAGCCGCTGCGGACCCGCACCCTGGAGCGCTTCCGCAGCGGCGAGGTCCCGGTGCTGGTCGCGACCAACGTGGCGGCGCGCGGCATCCACGTCGACGCGCTCGATCTCGTCGTGAACGTCGACCCGCCCGCCGACCACAAGGACTACCTCCACCGCGGCGGCCGGACCGCGCGCGCCGGCGAGTCCGGCCTGGTCGTCACCCTGGTCACCCCCGACGAGCGCCGTGACGTGGCGCGCCTGATGGCCGACGCGGGCATCCGGCCCCAGGTCACGCAGGTGCGCTCGGGCGAGGCCGAGCTGACCCGGATCACCGGCGCCCGGCGCCCCTCCGGCGTACCGGTCGACGGCAGCGCACCGAGCCAGGAGGGCGTGAAGCGCGGCGGCGCGGCCTTCCGCGGCATCGGCACCGTCCCCGGAAAGCCCGGCCGCGCCAAGAACGAGTCGCGCCGCAGCGCGGAGGCCCGCAAGACCGCCGAGGCGCGGCAGGCCGCGCGCATCCGCAAGGGCCGCTGAGCGTCTCGCGCCCCGGGGCCTCCCCGGCCCCCTCTCCCCCTTCCGGCCCCGCCGTCCGCCCCCGCGGAAGGGGGGGGGGAGGAGGGGGTAGGGAACGAGGGAAAGAG
>NZ_JBVJMN010000133.1:0-3091 GCF_055584185.1 Streptomyces sp. NPDC104202
TGCTCGTTTCCTTCTTTCCCCCACCCCACCCCCCCCCCCCCCCCCCCCCCCCCCCCCCCCCCCCCCCCCCCCCCCCCCCCCCCCCCCCCCCCCCCCCCCCCCCCCGGGAGCGTGCCCCGCGCGGCCCCGCGTGCGGGGCGCGCGCGAGAGCCCCGCGGGAGAAGGCTCCCGCGGGGCGTCCGCGTGCCCGCGTGCCCCGGGCGCGGCGGCGTCCGGGGGACGCGCCGTTCCCGGGTAGCCGGGCCGTCTCAGCCGGAGTCGCGCACGATCAGCTCCGTCGGCAGGACGTGCCGGCGGGGCTGCGCCGACGACTCCGCGCCCTCGTGGATCTCCCGGATCAGCATCCGCGCCATCGTGCGGCCCATCTCCTCGATGGGCTGGCGCACGCTCGTCAGCGGCGGGTCCATCAGCCGCGCCACCGGGGAGTCGTCGACGCCGACGAGCGCCACGTCCTCGGGCACCCGGCGGCCCGCCTCGCGCAGCACGCCGCGCGCGCCGGCCGCCATGACGTCGGAGGCGGCGAAGACGGCGTCCAGATCGGGCCGCCGGTCGAGCAGCAGCCGCATGGCCCGGCGGCCGCCCTCCTCGGTGAAGTCGCCCGCCGACACCAGCTCCTCGTCGGGCGCGAGCCCGGCCTCGGTGAGGCCGGCCCGGTAGCCCCCGAGCCGGGCGCGGGCCACGTACATGTCGAGCGGCCCGGTGACGGTCGCGATCCTGCCGCGGCCGCCGGTCACGAGGTGGGCGACGGCGGCCCGGCCCGCCCCGATGTTGTCGGAGTCGACGTACGGCACGGGCTCGGCCTCCGCGCGGCGGCCGTTCATGACGACCGGGAGGCCCAGTTCGCGGATGCGGTCGGGCAGCGGGTCGTCGCCGTGCACGGAGGCCAGCAGCACTCCGTCGACCCGCTGGGCGGCCAGGTACTGCTCGAACCGCTGCCGCTCCTGCTCGCTGCGGACCAGGGTGAGCAGGAGCTGCTTGTCGGCCTCGGCGAGTTCGGCGCTGACGCCGCGGATGAGGTCGAGGAAGTAGGGCTCGGCGAAGAGCCGGGCCTCCGCCTCGGGGATGACGAGCGCGATCGCGTCGGTGCGGCTGCCGGCCAGGGCGCGGGCGGCCTGGTTGGGGACGTAGCCGAGTTCGGCGACGGCGCGGGCGACGGCCGTCCTGGTCTGCTCGCTCACCCGCGGGGAGCCGTTGATGACCCGGGAGACCGTGCCCCGGCCGACCCCGGCCCGGGCAGCCACCTGCTCCAGGGTGGGTCTGCCGCTCTGCCGTCCGTTCACCACTCCCGAACTCCCCTCGTAGGACAACGCGCTGCTCACCATGGCCGCGAAAGGATGGGAGCGCTCCCACACTAGTCCACGGCCACCCCGGCGCGCCACGCGCCCGCCTTCAGGAGATGACGGCCCCGTCTCGCCAGGGCGACGCGAAACCCCCGGAAAACCTTCCGGTAACGAATCCGCGTTCATCTCTTGACACCCGCACCCGCCAGGCAGCAACCTTCCGGCAACGACGTGGGAGCGCTCCCATCCGGGACGCACACAGCCTGCATCAGGTCCAGCCAGGCAGCCGCCGAGCCGCGATCAGCCGGCCGGGCCTCATGGCGCACAACGAGCACCACCTTGGACGAGGAGAGTGGAATGCGCACTTCCAGCAGCAGACGCGGACGCCGTGCGGCGATCGCGGCGGTCGCCGTCGTCGTGACCGGCACGACCCTGCTCACCGGTTGCGGCAGCGACGACGACGGCGGCAAGGGCGGCGGCAGCGGCCAGGGCTCCGAGAAGATCACGCTGCGGATCGGGACCTTCGGTTCCTTCGGCTACGACAACAAGACCGGCGCCAAGCTCTACGCCGAGTACGAGCGACTCCACCCGAACATCAAGATCGAGGAGTCGAACGTCTCCGACGGCCAGAAGTACTGGGACACGCTGAAGCTGCGCCTCGCCCAGAACAGCGGCCTCGCCGACATCCAGGCCGTCGAGGTCGGTTACATCGCCGAGGCGACCGGCACCGCCATGGCCTCCAAGTGGGTCGACCTGGGCAAGGAAGGGGGCGCCGACACCGCCGACTTCCTGGACTGGAAGGTCAAGCAGGCGACCACCGCCGACAACAAGGTGATCGCGCTCGGCACCGACATCGGCCCGATGGCCATCTGCTACAACAAGGACCTCTTCGCCAAGGCCAAGCTGCCCACCGCCCGCGAGGAAGTCGCCAAGCTGTGGGCCGGCGACTGGGCCAAGTTCCTCGAGACCGGTGAGAAGTACAAGGCCGCCGCGCCCGCCGGCACCTCCTTCCACGACTCCGCGAGCGGTCTGTTCAACGCCGTCGTCTCCAGCGACCCGGTGCAGTACGCCAACACCAGCGGCGAACTCGACTGGGAGAACAGCCCCGGCGTCAAGAAGGCCTGGGACACCGCCGTCAAGGCGGCCCAGGGCGGCCTCACCGCCAAGCTCCGCCAGTTCGACGAGAAGGGCACCTGGAACGCGGCCTTCAAGAACTCGAAGTTCGCCACCGTCGCCTGCCCGAGCTGGATGACCGGCATCATCAAGGACCAGGCCGGCCCCGCCAACCAGGGCAAGTGGGACATCGCCGCACCGCCGGTCGCCGGCAACTGGGGCGGCTCGTTCCTCGCGGTGCCCAAGGCCGGCAAGCACACCAAGGAGGCGGCCGAGCTCGCCGCCTGGCTGACCGCCCCGGCCCAGCACGCCAAGGTGTTCGCGGTCAACGGCAACATCCCCTCGTCCAAGGACACGCTCGCCTCCTCGGCGGTCCAGGACGCCAAGCTGCCGTACTTCGGCGACACCCCGGTCGGCAAGATCTTCTCCAGCGCGGCGGCCGGCATCACCCCCGCCGCCATCAGCCGCTACGACGGCCAGGTGAAGACCTTCCTCACCGACAACGGCATCCTCGACATCGAGCAGCGCGGCACCGACCCGGCCAAGGCCTGGGAGAACGTCAAGAAGCTGGTCGACGACAAGATCGACCAGTAGCGGGGACCACGTGCCGGGGGGGGGGGCGGGGGGGGGGGGGGGGGGGGGGGGAGGGGGCATACACACACCCGACAAACAAGAAAAAAAAGGACAAAAGAAAGAGG
>NZ_JBVJMN010000134.1:0-2938 GCF_055584185.1 Streptomyces sp. NPDC104202
CCCACCCCCCCCCCCCCACACACATACACACAACCCCCCGGCCCACAGCCCCCCCCCCCCCTTCCCCGTTCCTGCGTGCGCCGTTTCTGTGGCGTGCCCGTCAGCGGCCGGCGGCGACGCCCCGGTGGGCGACCCAGCCCTCCCAGGCGGAGGAGATCATCGAGCGGACGTCGTGGCGGGCCTTCCAGCCCAGCTCCGACTCGATGCGGTCGGCCGCGGCGACGACCCGGGCGGGGTCGCCGGGACGGCGCGGGGTGACCAGGGGCTCGGCGGAGTGGCCGGTGATCTCGTTGATCAGCCCGACCATCTCCGTCACGGAGACGCCCTCGCCGCGGCCGATGTTGACCGTCAGGTCGCGCGGCTCGCCGGCCTCGGCCCACTCCGCGAGCTTCCGGGCCGCCACGAGGTGCGCTTCGGCCAGGTCCTCGACGTGGATGTAGTCACGGATGCAGGTGCCGTCGGGGGTGTCGTAGTCGTCGCCGAAGATCCGCGGGGACTCCCCCGCGTCGAGGCGCTCGAAGACCATCGGGACCAGGTTGTAGACGCCGGTGTCGGCGAGCTCGGGGGTCGCCGCGCCGGCCACGTTGAAGTAGCGCAGGCAGGCCGTCGAGATGCCGTGCGCGCGGCCCGCGGCACGCACCAGCCACTCGCCCGCGAGCTTCGTCTCGCCGTACGGGCTGAGGGGCAGGCACGGGGTCTCCTCGGTGACGAGGACGACGTCCGGCATGCCGTAGACGGCGGCCGAGGAGGAGAAGAGGAAGTTGCGCACGCCCGCGGCGGCGACCGCCTCCAGGAGGACCGTGAGGCCGGTGACGTTCTCGCGGTAGTAGTGCATCGGCAGCTCGACGGACTCGCCGACCTGCTTCTTCGCGGCGAGGTGGACGACACCGGTCACGCCGTGCTCGGCGATCGTCCGGTCCAGCACCTCGCGGTCGAGGGTGGAGCCGACCACCAGGGGGACGCCTTCGGGCACCCGCTTCACGTCACCCGTGGACAGGTCGTCGAGGACGACGACCCGCTCACCGGCCAGCGTCATCGCGCGGACCACGTGAGAGCCGATGTATCCGGCGCCGCCGGTGATCAGATAAGTCATAGTGCCCCAAACCCTTTCACTGAGAACTGCGGGCAAGCCGACGGAGCCGGGCTCTGACCGCCCGGAGCCCGTCGCGGGCACCGGGTGCGATCCGCACCGCGAGCGAGCCGTTCGCCGTGGCGTACTGCTGCACCAGGAGTACACCGTACCGGCTGCTCGGAAGCACCGAGCGCCGCTGGGAGCCGTCCGGCGGGCGCAGCGAGGTGGTGAACGACTCACCGTCCGCGCAGGTGACGGTGGCGACGACGTCCCACAGCTGGACGCCCTGACGGCCGCGGCGGCGGCCGGCGCCGGCGAGCTCGGTGAACCGCACCGGGACCCGGCCCGACCAGCCGGTCACGGCGCCGTCCGCGTCCGTCCCGGCCCGCAGGACGACCCCTTCGGTAAGGGCCGGCTCCTCGTCGCCGCGCGGCAGGAACGCCACCTCGGCGCTGCGGGGGGCCGCCTCGGCCAGCCGTCCGTACAGGTCCCTGACCGTGAGCTCCAGGGCGCCGCCGCCGGTGTGCAGGACGGCGTCCACGACGAGCGGCAGCGCGTCGAAGGGCAGTTCGTCCATCCCGTCGAGACGGGCCTCCGGCAGGTCCTCGGCCCAGACGGCGGCGGTGCGGGTGCCCGCGTACGGCGGCAGCAGCCGCGCCGGGCTGGCGGCGAGCCGGGACAGCCGCAGCAGGTCGCGCGGCTCCTTGGACGCCAGCAGGAACCGGGCGGTCCAGCGCGCCGGGGCGACCGCGGCGGCGATCTCCGCCTCCTCGAAGCCGGCCAGGTGGTCACGGGTGGCCGCCCACCAGTCGGCACGGTGGGCGGGGTCGCGCTGGCGCACGTCGCGGGCGTACATCCGCAGGTCGTGTTCGAGGAACTTGGTGCGGCAGGCGGCGGCGAGCTCCGCGCGTCCCGCCGCGGCGAAGGTCTCGACGGCCGCGCGGTGGGCGGCGATCCGGGCCTGCCAGTTGGAGACGCCGCCGCGGTCGAGCGAGATCGACAGCTGGGCGGCGGCGCGGCGCACGTGCCAGACGTAGACGGTGTCCGGGATCACCGCGACGCGGGGGGCCGCGGCGTACACACGGGCGGTGAAGAGGAAGTCCTCGTAGACGAACCGGCCGTCGGGGAAGCGGATGCCGTGCTCGTCGAGGAAGGCGCGGGCGTAGACCTTGTTGACGCAGAGCGTGTCGTGGAGCAGCGGACGCAGGTCCTCGGGCGTCTCCAGCAGGGCCGGTTCCCGGTAGAGCCCGGGCTGCCAGCGGACGTCCCTGCCCTCGGGCAGCTCGCGCCGTACGCACACGCCGACCGCGACCGGGGTGCGGTGCCGCTCCGCGGCGGCCACCAGGGCCTCGGCGGCTCCGCCGGGCAGGACGTCGTCGCTGTCCAGGAACATCACGTACGGGGCGGAGGCGGCCTCGATGCCGTCGTTGCGGGGGGTGCCGCAGCCGCCGCTGTTCTCCGTGCGGTGCACCACGCGCACCCGGGGGTGCAGGGCCGCCAGCTCGTCGAGGACCCGTCCCGTGCCGTCGCTGGAACGGTCGTCGACCGCCACGACCTCCGCCACCACCGGGCCCTGGTCGAGCGCCGACCGGATGGCCTCACCCACCAACGCCTCGTCGTTGTAGGCGATGACGACGACACTGAGCTTGCCGACGGTCTCCGGCAGCGAAACGGTACTCACCCCAGGATCCTACGGGAGCCCCCCGACCCTCCTGACGAGGACCGAGGGGCTCCCGGAACGCCTCCGCCGGACGTGGGGGGGGGGGGGGGGGGGGGGGGGGGGGGGGGGGGGGGGGGGGGGGGGGGGGGGGGGGGGGGGGGGTGGGGGGGTGGGGGGGGGGGGTTGGGTGTTGTTTTGTTTTTTTC
>NZ_JBVJMN010000135.1:0-2778 GCF_055584185.1 Streptomyces sp. NPDC104202
AGACGCTTCGGATACTCCCCCCCCCCCCCCCCCCACCCCCGCCCGCCCCCCCCCCCCCCCCCCGGCACCCGCTCTCCCGGTGGCCTCTGCCATCCCCCGTCGGGGGCCACCGGGCTTCTTCGCGTCGGCGGGGAAGCAGCACGTCGCCACCGGCGGGACACGGAACAGCCACGCCGTGCCCGGCTTCGCACGTGATCCGAGGTATCCGGCTCCGCTCCCCCGGAAGGGAACCATGATGGCCGCTGCGGGACCGTCCCGTCCGATCGTGCGCCTCGCTCCGCCACCGGACCTCCGTCCCGGCGAGGTGGCCGATCTGGTCGCCCGCCTGGAGGGGCTCTTCGGCCGGCTGCGGGCCCTGGATCTGACGGGCGTCGCACCGGCGCCGGTCTTCCGGGCGACGGCCGACTCCTCCGCCGGGACCTCGGGAGTCTTCGATGCAGCCCTGTGAACTCACCGTCGCGGGCGCGGCGGCGGCCCTGGCGGCCCGCACCCTGTCCCCCGTGGAACTCGTCGACTCCGTCCTGGACCGGTGCGACGCCGTCGAGGACCGGCTCCACGCCTACGTGACCGTCGTGGCGGAGCGTGCGCGACGGGCCGCGCGGCAGGCGGAGCGGGAGATCCGCGACGGCATCCACCGCGGACCGCTCCACGGCATCCCGTACGGCCTCAAGGACCTCATCGACGTCTCCGGGATACCCACCACGGCCAGTTCGCGCGCGTGGGAGGGGCGGATGCCCGCCGGGGACAGCACGGTGGCGGCCCGGCTCACGGACGCCGGCGCCATCCTCATCGGCAAGACGCACACCCACGAGTTCGCGTACGGACTGCTGACCACGCAGACGTCCAATCCGTGGCACGCGGATGCCGTCGCCGGAGGCTCCAGCGGCGGCTCGGCGGTGGCCGTGGCGGCCGGGACCGCGCTCTTCGCGCTGGGGACGGACACCGGAGGGTCGATCCGCATTCCGGCCGCGCTCAACGGGACGGTCGGCCTGAAGCCCACCTTCGGTCTGGTCTCCCGCCACGGGGTGGCGCCCTTGTCGTGGTCCCTGGACCACGTCGGCCCCCTCACCCGGACCGTGCGGGACGCCGCTCTGGTGCTGCGCGTCCTGGCCGGCCACGACCCGGCGGACCCCGCCAGCGTCTCCGCCCCCGAGGCCCCGGCCGCGTCGTGCCCGGCGGACCTGCGCGGGCTGCGCGTCGGCGTGCCCGGCACCTACTACTTCGACCGCGTCGATCCGGAGGTGGAGGCGGCCGTCCGCGCGACGATCAGCCGGCTGGGAGAGCTCGGCGCGACGGTGCTGCCCGTGGACCTGCCGCTCGTCGAGTACGTCGAGGCGACGCAGTGGGGCCTGATGGCTCCCGAGGCCTCGGCGGTCCACGAGGAGACCCTGCGGGCGACACCCCATCTCTACGGCCCGGACATCCGGTTGCTCCTGGAGGCGGGACACCACGTGTCCGCCCTGGACTACCTGCGCGCCCAGCGCACCCGGACCCTCATCAGCCGCGCGTGGGGGCGGGTCTTCGCCGACGTGGACGTGCTCATCGCCCCCACCTCTCCCATCACGGCGGCGCGGCGCGGACAGGAGACCGTACGGTGGCCGGACGGCGTCACCGAGACGGTCACCGACGCGTACGTCCGGCTCTCCTCTCCCGCCAACATCACCGGCTTCCCCGCCCTCTCGCTCCCGGTGGGCAGGGACTCCGCCGGTCTCCCCATCGGCGCGCAACTGATCGCCGCGCCGTTCGCGGAGTCCCTCCTCTTCCGGGTGGGAAGCGTCCTCGAGGAAACCCGGCCGGACACGGGACGACCGGCCGGGGCGACTCGGGCGGACATCATCCACAGCGCCTCAGACCGCTGAGGCAGATTCGGAGGCACCCCAGTGAACCCAGAGACCCTCCCGTTCCCCGGCGCCCCGTCCGAGGCGTTCTACCACGACCTCGGGGACGGCCGGTACGAGAGCACCCCGGCCACGGCGGGCCCGTGGAACCCCAAGTCGCAGCACGCCGGCCCGCCGTCGGCGCTGATCGGGTGCGCCTTCGAGCATCACGCCCCCCGGGCGGGCATGAGGATCGCCCGCGTCACCGTGGAGCTGCTGCGGCCGGTGCCGGTCGCGGACCTGCGGGTCGAGGTGCGGACGGTGCGGTCCGGCGGCAGCGTCGAGATCCTGGAGGGGGAGATCACCGCCGGCGGCGTCCCGGTGCTGCTGGCCCGTGCCTGGCGGCTCGTCGCCAGCCCCCGGGAGACCCCGGCGCTGCGGCCCGTCCCGCCCGCCCCCGCCCTGCCCGGGGCACAGCCGCCGCACACCATGGCCGGCGCCCATCTGGACGGCTACATCGCGGCGATGGAGTGGCGCTTCGAGGAGGGTGCGGGATTCGACACGCTCGGTCCCGGGACCGCCTGGGCCCGGCAGCGCGTCCCGTTGGTGGCCGGTTTCCCGGACTCGCCACTGACCCGGGCGCTCGTGGTGGCCGACAGCAGCTGGGCGGTCGGCTTCGAGCTCGACCACCACGGGAGCCTGGTCATCAACACCGATGTGACCCTCGCCCTGCACCGGGACCCCGTCGGGGAGTGGTTGTGCCTGCGCTCCCACACCGCGGCCAGCCCGGGCGGCTCAGCCCTCGCCCTCGGGCAGCTCGACGACGCGACGGGGAGCTGCGGGCAGGTCCTCCAGACGTTGCTGGTCACCGAGCGGGGGGGGGGGGGGGGGGGGGGGGGGGGGGGGAGGGGGGGGGAGGGGGGGGGGGGAGGGGGGGGGAGAGCAGGCAGGGAGGAGGAGG
>NZ_JBVJMN010000136.1:0-2766 GCF_055584185.1 Streptomyces sp. NPDC104202
ACCCCCCCCCCCCCCCCCCCCCCCCCCCCCCCCCCCCCCCCCCCCCCCCCCCCCCCGGCGCCGGCGCACGAAACGGGGGGAACCCACCCATGCCCACGCCTCGTGAGCGGCTCGCCGACGCCCGGCTCTACCTGTGCACCGACGCCCGGAGGCGCCAGGGCGACCTCCCGGAGTTCCTCGACGCGGTCCTCTCCTCCGGCGTGGACGTCGTGCAGCTGCGCGACAAGGGCATGGAGGCCGGTGAGGAGCTGGAGCACCTCGCCGTCTTCGCCGAGGCAGCCCGCCGCCACGGCCGGCTCCTCGCCGTGAACGACCGGGCCGACGTCGCCCACGCCATCGGCTCCGACGTGCTCCACCTCGGCCAGGGCGACCTGCCCGTCCCCGCGGCCCGCGCGATCCTCGGCGACGGGGTGCTGATCGGCCGTTCCTGCCACGCCGAGAGCGAGGTCGCCGCGGCCGCCGCGGAACCGGGCGTGGACTACTTCTGCACCGGCCCCTGCTGGCCCACCCCCACCAAGCCCGGGCGGTACGCGCCGGGACTCGACCTCGTGCGGTACGCGGCCGGCCTGCGCCAGGACCGTCCCTGGTTCGCCATCGGCGGCATCGACGAGACCAACCTCGACGAGGTCCTGGACGCGGGCGCCCGCCGCGTCGTCGTCGTCCGGGCGATCACCGAGGCCGACGACCCGGCCGCCGCGGCCGCGGCTCTGGCCAAGCGGGTCCGCGAGCGCGCGGGGGCCTGACCCCGGCCGCTCGGGTGTCCGAAAAGGTGTCCACCAATCGGACGCCGTGTACGCGGCCCGCCGCCCCGCGTCTAACCTGCCGGTATGGCCCTAGGTACCGCTTCCGTCCGTTCGGACCGCGCGCGCACGGTGCGCGAGATCCTCGCCTCCGGCGGCACGTCGTACTCCTTCGAGTTCTACGCCCCCCGGACCGAGAAGGGTGAGCAGGTCCTCTGGAACGCCATGCGCAGGGTCGAGGCGGTGGGCCCCAGCTTCGTCTCCGTGACCTACGGCGCCGGCGGCACCACCCGCGGCGGCACCGTCAAGGCCACCCAGAAGATCGCCTCCGACACCACGCTCACCCCCGTCGCGCACCTCACGGCCGTCGACCACTCCGTCGCCGAACTGCGCAACATCCTCGGCCAGTACGCCGACGCCGGCATCCGGAACATGCTCGCCGTCCGCGGCGACCCGCCGGGCGACCCGCTGGGGGAGTGGGTCGAGCACCCCGAGGGCGTGAAGTACGCCGCCGACCTGGTCCGGCTGATCAAGGAGTCGGGCGACTTCTGCGTCGGCGTCGCGGCCTTCCCCGAGATGCACCCCCGCTCCACCGACTGGGACGCGGACATCCGGCACTTCGTGGACAAGTGCCGCGCGGGCGCCGACTACGCGATCACCCAGATGTTCTTCGACCCGGAGAACTACCTGCGGCTGCGGGACAGCGTCGTGAAGGCCGGCTGCGAGACCCCGATCATCCCCGAGGTCATGCCCGTCGTGAACGTGCGGACCCTCGACCGGCTGCCCCAGCTGAGCAACGCCGCGTTCCCCGCGGATGTGAAAGACCGCATCCTCGCCGTCAAGGACGATCCCGCCGCTGTACGCTCCATCGGTATCGAGTTCGCGACGGAGTTCTGCGCGCGTCTGCTCTCCGAGGGTGTCCCCGGACTGCACTTCATCACGCTGAACAACTCCACCGCGACGCTCGAGATCTACGAGAATCTCGGACTGCACCAGCAGTCGTGACCGGTCGTACCCGCCCCGACCCGCGGCGGTGACCGTGGAGAGGGGCGGCGGGGCATGGGGTGGACGGTCCTCTACATCGCGTTCGGCGTGGTCGCGCTCTGGCTGCTGGGGGAGGTCCTCCTCCAGTACAAGGCGCGGCTGCGCTGGCGCGTGCTCGCCTTCTGCGGCTTCCTCGGCGTGGTCCTCGGCGTCCTGCTGCCCTCGGTCGCGGTCATCGTCGCCGGTGCCGTCGCCTTCGCCGTCGGCCAGACCTACGTGACGCTCTCCTTCCGCCGCGGCTTCTCCACCGGCTGGGCGATCGGGGGCAACCCGGGGGCCAGCCGCCGGCGCAGGTCCGGGGCGCCGGTCCAGGCCGGGCCCACCCTGGAGGTCACCGAGCTGTCCTACGGCGACGACGACACCGGCTACGCCGCCCAGGACCAGGCCGACGGCGCCGCGTCCCGGCCCGCCGACATCGGCACCGCCGCGGTCTACGAGCCCGAGCCGCTCCCCGAGGACACCGGCCAGTACGGCGTCTACGACGCGGGCCAGGCCACCGGCGCGGGCTACGCGCCGGGATACGACCCCTACGCCGCCGGCTACGACCAGACCGGCTACGACCCGTCCGCGTACGGCCAGACGTCCTACGAGCAGCAGCCGGCCTACGACTACGGCGCCGCCGGACAGCAGCAGTACGCCCCCTACTCGGACCCGTACATCGGCCCCGGCGCGGACGGCCAGCAGTACGCCCCGTACTACACCGACCCCTACGCCCCCTCGTACACCTACGACACCCCGCCCGGCGGAGTCTGGGTGCCGCAGCAGCGGGACACCGAGCCCGACCCCCACCAGCAGCCGCAGGCCCCGGGGCCCTACGGCTACGAGCCGCATCCGGACGACCAGCAGCAGTACCGGTACTGAGCGCCGCGGGGGGGGGGGGGGGGGGGGGGGGGGGGGGGCGAGGGAGGGGGGGGGGGGGGGAGGCGCCCCCCCCCCCCCCCCCACGCAGCCTCGAGACATGTTATTATTGGGGGGGCAGAGA
>NZ_JBVJMN010000137.1:0-2606 GCF_055584185.1 Streptomyces sp. NPDC104202
GGAGAGGAAGAAGTTGGGGGAGGAGGGGGGGGTGGGGGGGGGGGGGGGGGGGTTTTTTTTTCGGGGGGGGGGGGGGGGGGGGGGGGGGGGGGGGGGGGGGGGGGGGGGCCCCGGGGGGGCCCCCCCGACGCCTCACCGGGAGCCGCGGAAGCCGTCGCCCTCCACGATCAGACCCGCCACCAGGGCGCCGGACATGCCCGCGTGGGCGAGACCGCCGCCCGGGTGGGACCAACCGCCGGCGAACCACAGCCCCGGCAGCGGCGAGCGGTTGGCGGCCGGCAGCAGCAGCCCCCCGGCGCCGGCCAGCGCGGGCCCCGGCACCTCGGCGGACCCGGTCTCCCGCCGGACGTCCTCCGGCGTCCGCACGTGCCGCCACAGCAGCCGCTCCGCGAGCCCCGGGACGGCCCGGCCCGCGGCCTCGGCCATCCGGTCGGCGAACGCCTCCCCGCCCGGCTCCCGGTCGGTGCGCACGGTCGCCGTCACGGTCACCGACTCGTGGCCGGCGTCCGGCCGCAGCGCCGGGTCGTCCGGCCGCAGCACGGTCACGGTCGGGCGCC
Organism: Streptomyces sp. NPDC104202; assembly: GCF_055584185.1. NCBI lineage: Bacteria > Bacillati > Actinomycetota > Actinomycetes > Kitasatosporales > Streptomycetaceae > Streptomyces > Streptomyces sp. NPDC104202. The sequence continues at coordinate 558 of NZ_JBVJMN010000137.1, forward strand.
CGCCCTCCGCGTGCACGACGGTCCGGTGGACCGCGCCCGCCTCCCGGGGACCGCGCAGGGCCAGACAGACCGTCACCCGGCTCGTCCCCGTCGCCTGGTGGTGCGGCCGGTCGTCCTGCCGCTCCCACGCCACGACGTGGTCGCGGTAGAGCGAGGGCACGGGGGCGCCGGAGACGACGTGGTCGGCCCCGACGTCCGTGCCGTCGGCCAGCCGCACGCCGACCGCCCGGCCGTCCTTCTCCAGGACGTCCTCCACGGGCGCGTCGAAGACGAACTCCACCCGCCGCTCGCGGCACCGCTCGTACACCGCGTCCGCCAGCGCCCGCAGGCCGCCGCCCACGTACCAGCTGCCGAAGGTCTGCTCCATGTACGGCAGGACCACGGCCGAGGCCGGGGCTGTGGCCGGGTCGAAGCCGTACGACCACGCGTACGCGTCCAGCAGGGCGGCGAGCCGGGGGTCGCGCAGCTCCCGCGCGCCGACCTGGGCGAGCGTCGTCGTCGGGCGCCGCAGCAGTCCCGCCCTGAGCGCCGGGTACGGCTCGCGGCCGAGCGGCGACGGGTCGTCCGGCTGCGGCTCCTCCAGGAGCGGGCGGCGGGTCCGGTCCCAGGCATCGCGGGCCCGCACCAGGAAGTCGCCCCACCGCTCGCCGGCGCCCGCGCCGAGCGCCGCGTCCAGGGCCGAGACCGCGCCCGCCCGGGAGGCGTTCGGCAGGTCGACGCGGGTGCCGTCGGCGAAGACGTGCCGGCTCGCCGGATCCACCTGCGTCAGCGCGACGCACTCCTCCAGCGGCTTCCTGCCCGTCTTCACGAACAGGTCGCGGTAGACCGCGGGCAGGTGCAGCAGGCCCGGCCCGGTGTCGAAGGCGAACCCGTCGCGCGCGTACCGCCCGACCGCGCCGCCGTACGTCGCCCCCCGCTCGTACACCGTCACCCCGTGACCCGCCACGGCCAGCCGGGCCGCCGTCGCCATGGCGCCGAGTCCCGCGCCGATCACCACAATCCGTGCCATGTCGGCGAGCCTATCCGGCCCGTCGGACACCGGCCGAAGCCCGGTCGGCCTCCCGGCCCCAGGCCGTCAGAAGTGCGCCGACCCGTCGTCGTCGCGCGGCGGACGGAACCGGGGGCGGGCCCCGGCCCCGGCGAGCCGCCGCTCCTCGCGCCGCTGCGACCTGCGGCGCAGGAAGCGGCGGATGCGCTGGGCCAGGAAGACGACCGTCGCCAGCCCGAGCAGGAGCAGCACGCCCGCGATGACCGCGGCCGTCACCGGATGGAAGAGCGCGAAGGTGACGATCCCCGCCACCGCCAGGTCCTCCGCCAGGCTCAGCGCGACGTTGGAGAACGGCTCCGGCGAGGTGTTGACCGCCATCCTCGTCCCCGCCTTGACGAAGTGGCTCAGGAGCGCCGTCGAGCCGCCCACCGCGCCGGCCGCCAGCTCGGGCAGCGAACCGTTCTGCCCGGCCAGCAGGGCGCCGACGACGGCCCCCGCGATCGGCCGGATCACGGTGTGGACGGAGTCCCATATCGAGTCGACGTACGGGATCTTGTCCGCCACCGCCTCGCACAGGAACAGCACGCCCGCGACGACGAGGACATCGGTGCGCTGCAGCGACTCGGGGACCTCGTCGGTCAGCCCGGCCGCGCCGAAGAGGCCGAACAGCAGGACCACCGCGTACGCGTTGATCCCGCTCGCCCAGCCGCTGGTGAACACCAGAGGGAGTACCGACACGCCCGTGATCGTAACCAGGACTGAGTACGCGTACCTAGAGGGCGAGATGAGTAGGGACACGGATGGGCCGGAGGCCCCGCGGACGGAAGAGTGGAGTCCACGGAAGGGGCGCGGCTCCGGCACCGCCGGCACGGGGCTGCGGAACGGGGCCGCGCACCTGCCGTCACGGGGGAGCGGGAAAGCCGGTGGGGGGGGGGGGGGGGGGGGGGGGGGGGGGGGGGGGGGGGGGTTTTGTTTGTTGTCGCTCCCTCTCCCGCCCTCCTTCCATTTGTCGTCTTGGTCCGCCCGCCAGCCCCCCCCCAAAGAAAACCGCGGGGGAGAAA
>NZ_JBVJMN010000138.1:0-2478 GCF_055584185.1 Streptomyces sp. NPDC104202
GTTTTTTTTTCTGGGTGGGGGGTGGGGTGGGGGGGAGGGGGGAGTAGTGTTTTTCTCCCCCGCGCGGCCCCCGGGGGGGGGGGGCTTTGCCCCCCCCCCCCCCCCCCCCCCCCCCCCCCCCCCCCCCCCTCCCCTCTGCCCGGGACTGCCTGTTGCGCCGGGCCACGGAGAACTCCACTGCTTCGGTGAAGGACTGTCGGCCGATGCATCCGCGCACCGGCCGCACGGCGAAATCCCAAGGTCGGCCGTCCTCGTCAAGGAGTCCCCCCATGGACCGCGTCCTGCCCCCGGTGACCCCACAGCGTTCCTCCCCGCTCCTCACGCGTGCCCCCGAGCCGATCGACCCCTTCGTGAGCGCCAGAAGATCCTGGTGGAGCGAGATACACGGACCCGCCGAGCCCTACCCACCATGGAAGGGGTCGCTGCTGGCGGAACTGGTCCGAGCCGAGTACGGTTCCGGACTCGCCCGCCATCCGCAGCTCTCGCCCGCCGACATCGCTCTCGCCGGGCACCGGCGCCTGGTCCGGGCGGGGGAGACCCCGACCCCCGGTGTCTGCATGCGCATGCTGGCCCACGGTGACCACGCCCGCGCCGCCGTCTTCGACACCTGGCACGACACGGTCCGTCACCACGGGAGCCCTGCGGCCACCACGGCCGTCAGGCGCGCTCTGCGCACCGCCACGGACGGCGACACGCGCGCCTTCCTGTGCGACCTGGCGGCCGCCGAACGACTGGAACCCCTGTCGCCGCCCGAGCTCCTCCTCCTGGCACGCGACCGCGATCGCCGCGTACGCCATGCCGCGTGGCGCCTGCTCGCCGCCCACGGACTCCCGCTGCCCGCCGGCGGGTCTCCCGACGGCAGCGACGTCTACGAGCAGATGCTCCTCCGAGCGTCCGGTGCGGGATCACCGCTCGGCGACGAGGCGCTCCCCACGCTTCCCCGAGGGTTGCTCGTCGCCCAGACGATGTTGATGGGGCGCCTCGACCGGCCCGGAGAGGGTCTCAGCGGAGGGCTGAGCGTCCTCCTCGGCTCCCTCGGGGACTCTCTTGCCCGAGCGGAGGGCATCGCGGGCGCCCTGACCGTCGTCACGGCCTGCCGGCCGGAGCTCAGGGCCGAACCCACGCTGCTCCGCCGTCACGGCGACCGCCACTGGATCCTCCGGCTCCCCGTCGACAGCGACCACCCCGTCCTTCCCGAAGACATCGGCCGGCACCGCGAAGCCCTGGCGTGGTGGGCCGGACGGCTGCTGTCGTCCCTGCACCGCACCGTCGACGTCGTCCACGTGCGCTACGCCGATGACGCGTCGCTCGCTCTCGCCGAGGCCGCACGACGGACGGGCGCCGCACTCGTCTTCACCGCCACCCCCGATCCCCACCGGCACCTGAGCAGACGGCACGACCCCCCGGCATCGGCGCCCGGATCGGTCCGCCACGACCTGCACCGCGTCTACCTCGCCGACTGCCTCGTCCGGCGCGCCCGCCGGGTCGTCGGCATCGCAGGTTCCGGCAAGGGGGCGGCCGAGCTCGTCCGGCACTTCCCCCAGCTGGCGGCCTCGAGGCGCGCCGCCCCGGTGACCGCGCCGCCGGAGGGCATCGCCGCGTACCGGCCGGGTCCCGACGAGGAGGAACGTCGCAGGCGGCTCCTCGACACCCTCGCCGGTGCGATGAGCGCCGTCGAGGGCCCGACGCCCACCGTCCTCCTCTGCGTGGGACGGCTGCACCCGGTGAAGCAGCAGGACCTCCTGGTCCGGGCATGGCTCGACTCCGGCTGCCACCGCGCATCCGTCCTCGTCCTGGTGGGCGGAAGCGCGACGGCCCGGACCCCCGTCGAGCGCATGATGCGCGACCGCATCGACGCAGCCGTGTCCGCGCACCCGGAAGCCCGCGAGCGCCTGGTCGTGCTCTCCGCGCTCTCCAACGCGGACGTGCGGCTGCTGGAACGCACCCTCGCCGATCCGGCACACGGCCTGCGCGCCCGCTACGTCTGCCCCAGCGAGAAGGAGGAGTTCGGCCTCGCCGTCCTGGAGGCCATGGAGGCGGGAATGCTCGTCGCCGGGCCCGTGAAGGGCGGGGTCCCGCACTACGTCGTGGACGAGCTCAACGGCCTGCTGCTCGACACGTCCACCACCCGGACCCTCGGACACGGTCTGCGGCGCCTGCTGGCCGTGGACGACGAAGCCGCCGCCCACATAGCCCACCGCGGCAAGGCCCTCGTACGCTCCACCTACTCGTCGACGGCGATGGCCCGTGCGCTCGCCCGCTGCTATCACGAACTGGCCACGTCCTGAGGGGATGACGCGGGCGCGCCGCACAGCCGTCCGGGGACGCCGGTCCAGGTCCCCGGACGGCTCCGGCAAGAGACACCTCCGTCAGACCGGGACGTCGTACGGGCTGTCGGCGCCGGCGGCGGCCGGGCGTTCGGCGCGGGCCGGGCAGCAGCCGATCGGGCAGAGGTCGTGGGAGGGGCCGAGTGTGCCC
>NZ_JBVJMN010000139.1:0-2061 GCF_055584185.1 Streptomyces sp. NPDC104202
CCCCCCCCCCCCCCCCCCCCCCCCACCACCCACCCCCTCCCCCCTCCCCCCCCCCCCCCCCCCCCCCCCCCCCCCCCCCCCCCCCCCCCCCCCCCCCCCCCCCCCCCCAACCCCCCCCCCCCCCCCCCCCCCCCCCCCCCCCCCCCCCCTTCTCCGTGATGTCAGCGCGAGCCGATCTCGTCCGTCAGCTGGGGCAGCACCTCGAAGAGGTCGCCGACCACGCCGTAGTCGACCAGGTCGAAGATCGGGGCCTCGGGGTCCTTGTTGACCGCGACGATCGTCTTCGACGTCTGCATGCCGGCCCGGTGCTGGATGGCGCCGGAGATGCCCGCGGCCACGTACAGCTGGGGCGAGACCTGCTTGCCGGTCTGGCCGACCTGGTTGGAGTGCGGGTACCAGCCGGCGTCGACGGCGGCGCGGGAGGCGCCGACGGCCGCGCCGAGCGAGTCGGCCAGCTTCTCGACGACCGCGAAGCCCTCGGCCGCGCCGACGCCGCGGCCGCCGGAGACCACGATCGCGGACTCGGTCAGCTCGGGGCGGCCGGTGGAGACGCGCGGGGTGCGCGAGACGACCTTGGCGGCGTTGCCGGTGAAGGCGACGGTGACGTCCTCGACCGTGCCGGCGGCCGCGGCGGCCTCCGGAGCGGCGGAGTTCGGCTTGACGGTGATGACCGGCACGCCGCGCGAGACCGTCGACTTCACCTGGTACGAGGCGGCGAAGACGGACTGCGTGGCGACCGGGCCGTTCTCGCCGGCCTCCAGCTCGACGGCGTCGGTGATCAGACCGGAGCCGAGGCGCAGCGCGACCCGGGCGGCGATCTCTTTGCCTTCGCCGGAGGAGGTCACCAGGACGGCGGCCGCGCCCTTCTCCCGGGCGATCTGGGCGAGTGCGTCGACCTTCGGGACGACGAGCTGCTCGGCGAACTCCGCGCCGTCCGCGACGTACACGGTGGCCGCGCCGTACTCGCCGGCCGTGGCGGCGATCGAGGCGGCGGCCTCGCCGGCGCCGAGGACGACCGCCGACGGCTCGCCGATGCGGCGGGCCAGGGTCAGCAGTTCGAGGGCCGGCTTGCGGACCGCACCGTCGGCGTGGTCCACGAGAACCAGGATCTCAGCCATGATTCGTAGCTCCTGTGTGGGTGGGTGACCGGCGGTGGGTCAGATGAACTTCTGGGTGGCGAGGAAGGCGGCGAGCTGCTTGCCGCCGTCGCCCTCGTCCGTGACGATCGTGCCCTGGGTACGGGCCGGACGGGCGGTGGCCGAGTCGACCAGGGTCCACGCCCCGGCCAGGCCCACCTCATCGGCGTCGATGTCCAGGTCGTCGAGGTCCAGCTCCTCGACCGGCTTCTTCTTGGCGGCCATGATCCCCTTGAAGGAGGGGTAACGGGCCTCGCCGGACTGGTCGGTGACCGACACGACGGCCGGCAGCGGGGCCTCCAGGAGCTCGGTGGCGGCGTCGCCGTCACGGCGGCCCTTGACCAGGCCGTCCTCCACGGACAGCTCCGAGAGCAGCGTGACCTGCGGCAGCGCCAGGCGCTCGGCGAGCAGCGCCGGCAGCACACCCATCGTGCCGTCGGTCGAGGCCATGCCGCAGACGACCAGGTCGAAGCCGGTCTTCTCCAGCGCCTTGGCCAGGATCGCCGAGGTGGCGAACACGTCGGAGCCGTGGATGTCCTCGTCGTTGACGTGGACGGCCTTGTCGGCGCCCATGGAGAGCGCCTTGCGCAGGGCGTCCTTGGCGTCGTCCGGGCCCACGGTCACGACGGTGACCTCGGCGTCGTCGGACTCCTCGGAGATCCGCAGGGCCTGCTCGACGGCGTACTCGTCCAGCTCCGAGAGCAGGCCGTCGACGGCCTCGCGGTCGGTCGTCAGGTCGTCGGCGAAACCGCGGTCGCCGGTCGCGTCGGGGACGTACTTCACACAGACTGCGATCTTCAGGGTCACGGCCTGTCTCCTTTCAACGGGCTGGTGGTTACGGGAGGTTGCGGGCCATGACGATGCGCTGGACCTGGTTGGTGCCTTCGTAGATCTGGGTGATCTTGGCGTCGCGCATCATGCGCTC
>NZ_JBVJMN010000140.1:0-1509 GCF_055584185.1 Streptomyces sp. NPDC104202
AGGCGGATGACCGCCTCCTGGGCCTGGTCCTTGTCCTTGAGGACCTCGAAGGCGCCGTCGTTGAAGATGTTGCAGTTCTGGTAGATCTCGACGAGTGCGGTGCCGTCGTGGGCGGCGGCCTGGCGCAGGACCTCGGTGAGGTGTTTGCGGTCGGAGTCGACGGTGCGGGCGACGAAGGACGCCTCGGCGCCGAGCGCCAGCGAGACCGGGTTGAAGGGGGCGTCGAGGGAGCCCATCGGGGTGGACTTGGTGATCTTGCCGACCTCGGAGGTGGGCGAGTACTGGCCCTTGGTGAGGCCGTAGATCCGGTTGTTGAAGAGCAGGATCTTGAGGTTCACGTTGCGGCGGAGCGCGTGGATGAGGTGGTTGCCGCCGATGGAGAGGGCGTCGCCGTCGCCGGTGACGACCCAGACGGACAGGTCGCGGCGTGAGGTCGCCAGGCCGGTGGCGATGGCCGGGGCGCGGCCGTGGATGGAGTGCATCCCGTAGGTGTTCATGTAGTACGGGAAGCGGGAGGAGCAGCCGATGCCGGAGACGAAGACGATGTTCTCCTTCGCCAGGCCGAGTTCGGGCATGAAGCCCTGGACGGCGGCGAGGACGGCGTAGTCACCGCAGCCGGGGCACCAGCGGACCTCCTGGTCGGACTTGAAGTCCTTCGGAAGCAGGCGGAGTTCAGTTGTCACGGAGGGCCTCCTCGAGGACGCCGGCGAGCTGCTCGGCCTTGAACGGCATGCCGTTGACCTGAGTGAAGGGCTGCACGTCCACCAGGAACCGGGCACGGAGCAACAGGGCCAACTGGCCGAGGTTCATCTCCGGGACGACGACCTTGTCGTATCGCTTGAGGACCTCGCCGAGGTTCTTGGGGAAGGGGTTGAGGTGGCGGAGGTGGGCCTGGGCGATGGGGCCGCCTTCGCGGCGGATGCGGCGGACGGCCGCCGTGATCGGCCCGTAGGTGGAGCCCCAGCCGAGGACGAGGGTGCTCGCGTCGTCGGGGTCGTCGACCTGGAGGTCGGGGACGTCGATGCCGTCGATCTTGGCCTGACGGGTGCGGACCATGAACTCGTGGTTGGCGGGGTCGTAGGAGATGTTGCCGGTGCCGTCCTGTTTCTCGATGCCGCCGATGCGGTGTTCGAGGCCGGGGGTGCCGGGCACGGCCCAGGGGCGGGCGAGGGTCTCGGGGTCGCGTTTGTAGGGCCAGAAGACCTCGGTGCCGTCGGCCTGGGTGTGGTTGGGGCCGGTGGCGAACCGGGTGCGCAGGTCGGGGAGGTCCTCGACGTCCGGGATGCGCCAGGGTTCGGAGCCGTTGGCGAGGTAGCCGTCGGAGAGCAGGAAGACCGGGGTGCGGTAGGTGAGCGCGATCCGGGCCGCTTCCAGGGCGGCGTCGAAGCAGTCGGCGGGGGTCTTGGGGGCCACGACCGGGACCGGGGCCTCGCCGTTGCGGCCGTACATGGCCTGCAGGAGGTCGGCCTGCTCGGTCTTGGTGGGCAGGCCGGTCGAGGGCCCGCCGCG
>NZ_JBVJMN010000141.1:0-1502 GCF_055584185.1 Streptomyces sp. NPDC104202
TCCGTCACGATAAGCAAACAGTCACTTTCCGTCACTTCCCAACCTCGTCCCGCTGAGCCTTCCCGAACTCAGACGCCTGATCCACCGGCTCACCCACTGCCGGCCTGCCTCGGTCGACCACGTCCTGCACTGGTCCCACTGGCGCCGTCGACGACAGCACCAAGCCCGGATCAATCACTACCAACGATGCGGTCAGGCACCACCTGAAGCCGCCCAGCCATCAGGAAAAGCACCGTTGCAGCACTAGGCGGCGTCCGCGGGCCGGCTGAGGACGTCGGGGTGGGACTTGAGCGCGATCCGGGCATCGACGAGTGCCGGCCCCCGCTCGAAGGTGGCCCAGTGCGGATGGGTCGACACCTGATCGGACAGATCCCGCACCAGCGCCCGCAAGCGGGTGTCCTCCGCCAGCTGCTCGGGGGTGTAGCCGGGCGACGGCTCACGCCCCGGCTCGATGATGTCGCCGGTGTTGCCGTTGGTCTTCGGTCCCCAGCCCGGCATCGGCTCCACCGACCACGGCAGGGTCCGGCTGAACGCCTCCAGCTCCGCGCGGGTCTGGTGCAGGCGGGTCTGGAGGTCGGTCAGGTCGGCGGGGAAGGCGAAGGCGGGGGTGTCGTTCTTGCTCACCCCGTAAGCGTACGTCTGTTCGATTAACGGAGGCTAGTCACACACGCCCCCCGGAACGACGATCACCCCACCGGCCCAGACGCCCCGCGCGGCCGGCGGAAACACGACCGGGGCCCTCGGTGGAGTCGACTCCACCGAGGGCCCCGGTCGTGTTTCCGCCGGCCGCGCGGGGCGTCTGGGCCGGTGGGGTGATCGTCGTTCCGGGGGGCGTGTGTGACTAGCCTCCGTTAATCGAACAGACGTACGCTTACGGGGTGAGCAAGAACGACACCCCCGCCTTCGCCTTCCCCGCCGACCTGACCGACCTCCAGACCCGCCTGCACCAGACCCGCGCGGAGCTGGAGGCGTTCAGCCGGACCCTGCCGTGGTCGGTGGAGCCGATGCCGGGCTGGGGACCGAAGACCAACGGCAACACCGGCGACATCATCGAGCCGGGGCGTGAGCCGTCGCCCGGCTACACCCCCGAGCAGCTGGCGGAGGACACCCGCTTGCGGGCGCTGGTGCGGGATCTGTCCGATCAGGTGTCGACCCATCCGCACTGGGCCACCTTCGAGCGGGGGCCGGCACTCGTCGATGCCCGGATCGCGCTCAAGTCCCACCCCGACGTCCTCAGCCGGCCCGCGGACGCCGCCTAGTGCTGCAACGGTGCTTTTCCTGATGGCTGGGCGGCTTCAGGTGGTGCCTGACCGCATCGTTGGTAGTGATTGATCCGGGCTTGGTGCTGTCGTCGACGGCGCCAGTGGGACCAGTGCAGGACGTGGTCGACCGAGGCAGGCCGGCAGTGGGTGAGCCGGTGGATCAGGCGTCTGAGTTCGGGAAGGCTCAGCGGGACGAGGTTGGGAAGTGACGGAAAGTGACTGTTTGCTTATCGTGACGGA
>NZ_JBVJMN010000142.1:0-1481 GCF_055584185.1 Streptomyces sp. NPDC104202
CCTAGGACTTGTCCGGCCGATCATGGTTGTGGGCGGTCGGGCATGATGCCCGGGTGAGCATCATCGTGAAGTTCTTCGTGGCGCCGGACGACACGTCAGCGGGTCTGGCCCTCCAGACCGGGCCGGGACGGGCATTCGAGTCGCTCTCCTTCGGCAACTTCGATCCCGAGGAGGCGGTGATCGAGTGGGAATGCCTTCTGGCCGGTGGCAGCTTCGAGGAACTCGTCGATGCCGGTGAGCCTCGCATCGTTGCCGGCCAGGACAACGACGGGTGCGTCGTCTTCGCGATCTCGCCTCGCCTGTCCACTGCACTCGCGAACGCTGGGCCCTCCAGGTTGCGTGACGTCGCCGCCTCGTGGGCTCAGCTGCGTGCGGAGGACGGTGAGGTCATCGACACCGAAATCGCCGAGGCGATTGTGAGTGATCTGGCTGGCCTCGTCAGCAGCGCCCGGCGCCATGACCAGGGCGTCTACTGCTGGGTCGCGTAGGAGTTCATGTTCGGAGCCAGATAGCGACGGCCGCCGCGGTGGCGGTGCCGAGGAAGACGTAGCCGCGCTTGTCGTAACGCGTGGCGACCGCCCGGGACTGCTTCAGGCGGTTGATCGCCCGCTCGACGGTGTTGCGCTTCTTGTAGCGGTCCTCATCGAAGCCGGGCGGCCGTCCACCGCGTGCGCCCTTACGCAGGCGGGCCGCCTGGCTGTCGGTCTTCTCCGGGATGGTGTGGCGGATTCCCCGCCGTCGTAGGTACTCGCGGATGGGACCGTTGCTGTAGGCCTTGTCGGCTGCGAGGCTGTCCGGCTTCTTGCGCGGCCGTCCCAGGCCAGGTCTCGGCACTCGGATCTTCTCAAGGACCAGCTTGAACTGGGTGCAGTCCGCCCGCTGACCTGGTGTGACGATCAGGGACAGCGGGCGGCAGCGTCCGTCCGCGCTCAGGTGGAGCTTGCTGGTGAACCCGCCCCGCGAGCGGCCCAGGCCCTCACCTCCCGCACCACCTCCACCAGGCGGGCGACCAGGCTCTGCCACGGCGTCTCGTCCTGGTGTTCCACCCCTGCGGCCCCCTTTGATCCCGGGGCCGGCGGCGGATCGGTGCGGGCTCCGGCCGCATGCTGATGCGCGCGGACGATAGTGGAGTCGACCGAGACGTCCCAGTCGATCTCGCCTGCGGCGTCGGCCTCGGCCTGGACCTGCTGGAGCAGACGTTCCCAGGTGCCGTCGGCCGACCACAGACGATGGCGCTCGTAGACGGTCTTCCACGGCCCGAACCGTTCGGGCAGGTCACGCCACTGCACCCCGGTCCGCACCCGGTGCAGAATCCCGTCGATCACCTGCCGGTGATCACGCCAACGGCCACAACGCCCGTTGCTGACCGGCAGGAACGGCCGCAGCCGTTCCCACTCGGCATCACTCAGATCACCCCGCCCCATGCTCGTAGGAACGACTCGGGCACGGAGTAGTCACATGATCGACCGGACAAGTCCTAG
>NZ_JBVJMN010000143.1:0-1378 GCF_055584185.1 Streptomyces sp. NPDC104202
GCGTCTCCCTCCCTCTCCTCCCCCCCCCCCCCCCCCCCCCCCCCCCCCCCCCCCCCCCCCCCCCCCCCCCCCCCCCCCCCCCCCCCCCCCTCCGCCGCCGCTTCCGGGCCGGGTTCTGGGAGCGCTCTCAACCGCTGTGGCGACGGATATCCTGGTGGCCCAGGTCCCGGGACCGCGTCCCGGACCGGGACCCGACGTCCGCCCGCCGCCCCGCCGAAGGAGCGCCCGCCTTGCCCGAGCAGTCCACGGGGTCCCGCCCCACGCTGGAGGCGGTCGCCGCGCGCGCCGGCGTGTCCCGCGCCACGGCCTCGCGGGTCGTCAACGGGGGTGCGGGCGTGCGCACTCCGCTCGTCGAGAAGGTGCGCCGGGCGGTCGACGAGCTCGGCTACGTGCCCAACCACGCGGCGCGCACCCTGGTGACGCGGCGCAACGGCGCGGTGGCGGTGATCATCGCGGAGCCCGAGTTCCGGATCTTCTCCGACCCGTTCTTCGAGCAGCAGGTCCGGGGCATCAGCCGCGAGCTGACCGCGCACGACGCGCAGTTGGTGCTGCTGTGGGTCGAGGGCCCGGGGGACCACGACCGGATCGCCCGCTACCTCGGGGGCGGTCACGTCGACGGCGCGCTGGCGTTCTCGCTGCACAGCGACGACGCGCTGCCGGCGGTGATCGACCGGTCGCGGGTCCCGGTGGTCTTCGGCGGCCGGCCGGCCCCCGGCACGGCGCCCACCGTCCCGTTCGTCGACTGCGACAACCGCGGCGGAGCCCGGGAGGCGGTGCGCCATCTGGTGGGGCTGGGCCGGCGGAACATCGCCCACATCTCGGGCCCGCCCGACCAGACGTCCGCGCTGGACCGGATCCACGGCTACCGGGACGTCCTCATCGACGCCGACCCGGCGCTGCTGTGCCAGGGCGACTTCACGGAGGAGAGCGGGGCCCGCGCGATGGCCGAGCTGCTCGACCGGCGGCCGGACGTGGACGGGGTGTTCGTCGCCAACGACCTGATGGCGTCGGGGGCGCTGCTGACCCTGCGGGAGCGGGGGGTGCGGGTGCCCGAGGACGTGGCGGTGGTGGGCTTCGACGACATGGACTCGGTGGTGCGCCGGACGGAGCCGGCCCTCACCACGGTGCACCAGGACATCGAGGGCATGGGCCGGCTGATGGTGAAGCTGCTGATGCGGCTGCTGGACGGCACGGAACCCGAGGTCCCCGGCTCCGTGATCACCCCGACGTCGCTGGTGTGCCGCGACTCCGCCTGAGGCGGCGGCGGTCCGCACGCGGGGCGGGGGGGGGGGGGGGGGGGGGGGGGGGGGGGGGGGGGGGGGGGGGGGGGGGGGGGGGGGGGGGGAGGAGGGGGGAGGACGAAAGAGGGGGACGGGGC
>NZ_JBVJMN010000144.1:0-1159 GCF_055584185.1 Streptomyces sp. NPDC104202
TGGGTGTGGGTCTTGCGGGTGGGGCGTTCCTGCCGGTGGACCTGGACTTCCCGGCGGACCGCATCGCGTACATCCTCTCCGACGCCCAGCCCGCGGTCATCCTCTCCACCCGCGACACCGCGGACCGTCTTCCCTCCGAGACGACTGTCCCGCTGGTGCTTCTCGAATCCGTCGAGCCCGCGGCCGAACTGGCGGTGGAGTGTGCGGTGTCGGCGGAGGACGCGGCGTATGTGCTGTACACGTCGGGTTCCACGGGTCGTCCGAAGGGTGTGGTGGTGCCGCACGGCGCGCTGCGGAACTTCCTGTGGTCGATGGGTTCGCAGGTGGGTCTGTCGGCGGGGGAGAAGTGGCTGGCGGTGACGACCTTCGGCTTCGACATCTCCCTTCTCGAGGTCTTCCTGCCGTTGGTCTCCGGCGCCGTCGTCGTCATCGCGGACCGTGACGTCGTCCGCGACCCGGCGCAGCTGGGACAGCTGGTGCGTTCCGAGGACGTGTCGGTGATGCAGGCGACGCCGAGCCTGTGGCGTGCCCTGATGGAGACGGACCCGGTGGCCGCGCGGGATCTGCGGATCCTGGTCGGTGGCGAGGCCGTGGATGCGGCCCTGGCGGGTGTGCTGGCGCAGGCCGGTGCGTCGGTGTGGAACATGTACGGTCCGACGGAGACGACGATCTGGTCGACGAGTGCTCTGTTGACGGGTGATGGTCGGACGCCGATCGGCGCGCCGATCGCCAACACGCAGGTCTATGTTCTCGACGGCCGGCTCCGTCTGGTTCCGCCGGGTGTTTCCGGTGAGCTGTACATCGCGGGTGAGGGTGTGGCCCGTGGCTATCTGGGTCGTCCGGGTCTGACTTCGGAGCGGTTCGTCACCGATCCGTTCGGTGAGCCGGGTGGCCGGATGTACCGGACGGGTGACCTGGTCCGGTGGACGGATGCGGGTGTGCTGGAGTTCGTCGGTCGTGTCGACGACCAGGTGAAGGTGCGCGGCTACCGGATCGAGCTGGGTGAGGTCGAGTCGGCGCTGTCGAGGGTGGACGCTGTCGCCCGTGCTGTCGCGATGGTCCGTGAGGACGCTCCGAACGACCGTCGTCTCGTCGGGTATGTGGTTCCCGCCGAGGGATCGGTGCTGGAGGCGGAGTCGGTCCGTCGCGCGGTGGCGGG
>NZ_JBVJMN010000145.1:0-1084 GCF_055584185.1 Streptomyces sp. NPDC104202
AAAGGAGACCGAAGGATGTGTGCTGGCCTCCTCGAGCACGGTACCCACATCTCCGGGGACAACCCCCCCCCCCCCCCCCCCCCGCGGCCCCCCCCCCCCCCCCCCCCCCCCCCCCCCCCCGCCCCGTTGCGTGTCCCCAAGAGCCCACATCCGTGTCCGGCCGGCTCGGCCCTAGGAGGCCCTCACAGAGGCGTTGGACGTGTCGGTGGGTGATGAGGCAGGTGGCGGGCCGAGGAAGGCTGCCCGGACGTGCTCGGTCGACTCGATCAGCGACCCCCGTTCGTCCGAGACGATCCACGGCCTCGGCGGTGGACATCGCCTCCGCGGTCCGTCGCTCCCACTCCTCGTGTAGGAACCGGTGCGGTTCCTGGGGAGGACCTGAGGTCTTCCTCGTCCTCCCGAGAACCCAGCGGAACCGGGCACCGGATCATCACGGGTCCGCGCGGTGATCAGTGTCGCGCCTGCGGAAAGGCCCGCTATCGGCCGAGGTCGGGGTCGGCGGACGTGCGCTTGTAGTGGCACGAGAAGGAATAGGGCTCCCCACCGTCCGCCTCGACGGTTCCGTTCGCCTGCAGCTTCCCCTGTTCCAGGGTGAACGGCAGGGACTCGTGGTCGTTCCGGTGGTCGAAACGGAGTACCAGGTAGGGCGGCAGTCCAGGATCCTTGTTGACCGCGTGCCATTGTCCGTCGGCGGAACGGCGCGTCACCTTCGAGTCCGATCCGGGGCCGTTCCACGCGACCGGAAGGTCCTCGGCGGTAAAGGTGTAGTCGTCACGCAGCCTGATCACCGGGGCGCCGCAGCTCGAGTCCCCGGTCCCGTCCCATCGGCCGACCAGTTCGGCATGCTGTACGGCCTTCGGAAAGACGGGGGCAGGTCGGCCCGGCCCGCAAGCGGTCGGGGCGATCACCGTCAGAGCGGCAGTCGCGAGGCCCGCACTCATGCGACCCATGCGACCCATGCGAAATGCGTCGAGCTTCACGGCTTCTTCTTCCAGTCGTTGGGCGGGGGGGGGGGGGGGGGGGGGGGGGGGGGGGGGAGAAAAAAAAAAAGAGCCGCGGCGCCCCCCCCCAGAAGGGAGGGGAA